>NZ_PSQF01000013.1:0-49205 GCF_003324125.1 Subdoligranulum sp. APC924/74
TCCAGTATTATCTGCGCTTTTGGCCTAGCAGCTGCCGCACCTCGCTCGCCGTATCGGCACTTAGAATTATGCGGTATTGCCTTAACTCAACGCTTTTTCCAAGCGAAAAACGCCTCCCGGCCTGGACTCACGGTCCGCCGGGAGGCGTTTTGAAACATTAAATCAATCAGTTATTTTTGTAGTAGTTGATCAGGCAGCCATCGGCCAGGATCTGGCGCTCGGCATCGGTCAGGGCACCAAGCTTTACGGTGAACTCCTTCACACTGCCATCGGGCTTAACAGCCACGGCGGGCATGGTATCGGCAGCTTCCAGCAGAGCCTTGCGCACGCCGGGCAGGTAGATGCAGTCGCCCAGTTCAAACACGCTGGGGTCCTCCACCAGGAAGGGCAACATGCCCCAGTTGATGCAGTTGGAGCGGTAGCGCTTGGTTGCATACTCCTTGGCAAAGTTGGCCGCGCCGCCCAGCACGCGCTGGCAGGAAGCCGCCTGCTCACGTGCGGAGCCATCGCCGGGCTTATTGGCAAAGATGGCGGAGCCAATGTTGGTGGCTGCGGCGTTCGGCTTGTAACCGGCCTTTTCCAGCGCGGCATACACAGCCTGTACTTCTTCCGGCAGAGTGCCTGCGGTGCGGGCTTCGTCCAGAGCCTTGACTGCCTTGGCGCGGCCGACATAGGCCGGGTCCTTGCGGGACAGGGTGAACTCTGCCAGGCGCAGCGGGTTGGAGCGGAAGGAAGAAGTCTCACCGGAGGGGATCAGCTCATCGGTGGTGGTGACAGGGTCGGTGATGTAGCTGACAATCTTGACCAGCAGGTCATCCGTCAGTTCTGGCTGCTGCGGCCAATCCTTGATGTTGGGGCCAAAGCGCAGGGCGGTTTCCGGTTCGGGGCTGCCCCAGCCGTTATAGATACGCTTATCGTACACACCCCGGTCAAAGTGATACTTGGGTGCGGTGTAGTCGTGGTCACAAACCTCGCTGGCTGCGGTCAGAATGCCGCCGTTGGCTGCGGTAGCCGCAATGGAGCGGGCATCCATCAGCGCCACGCCGGAGATTTGACCCTCGCCGGGCTTGGAGCCTTCGCGGTTGGGGAAATTGCGGGTGGTGTGGCGGATGCTGAACTCGCCATTGGCCGGGGTATCACCTGCGCCGAAGCAGGGGCCGCAGAAGCATTCGCGGAAGATGCCGCCAGCGGAAACGATATCGGCCACTACGCCGTTCTTGACCAGTTCCAGGTAGGTGGGCATGCTGTCCGGGTAAGCGCTGAACTTGAACTCGCCGTTGCCGCAGCTCTTGCCGCGCAGGATGTCAGCCACAGCGCACAGGTTCTCATAAGTGCCGCCGGAGCAGCCAGCCACAATGCCCTGATCCACATAAATGCTGCCGTCGGCGCGCACCTTGCTGACAAGATCCATCTTGACCTTGCCGCTCAGCTGCTCATTGGCGCGGGTTTCGATCTCATGCAGCAGATCCTTGGCGTTTGCCTTCAGTTCGCGGATGGGGTAAGCATAGCTGGGATGCATGGGCAGTGCGATCATGCACTCGATCTTGGAAAGATCCAGCTCGATGCAGCCATCGTAATAGGCAACATCGGCGGGCTTCAGCTCTTTATAAGCATCGGCACGGCCATGGCCTGCGAGGTATTCCTCGGTCACGCCATCGGTCTGCCAGATACTGGACCAGCAGGTGGTCTCGGTGGTCATACAGTCAATGCCGTTGCGGCAGTCTGCGGAAAGGCTGGCAACGCCGGGGCCAACAAATTCCATGACCTTATTCTTCACATAACCGTTGGCATAGGTTGCGCCAACCAGGGCCAGCGCCACGTCATGCGGGCCAACGCCGGGGTTCAGCCTGCCGGTCAGGTAAACGCAGATCACGCCGGGCATGGCCATATCATAGGTACGGCCCACCAGCTGTTTGGCCAGCTCGCCGCCGCCTTCGCCCACGGCCATAGTGCCCAGTGCGCCATAGCGGGTATGGGAGTCAGAGCCCAGGATCATGCGGCCGCAGCCTGCCATCATCTCGCGGTTATAGCTGTGGATAACTGCCATGTTGGGCGGAACATAAATGCCGCCGTATTTATGCGCAGCGGAAAGGGCAAACTGATGGTCGTCCTCGTTGATGGTGCCGCCCACCGCACACAGAGAGTTGTGGCAGTTGGTCAGCACATACGGCAGGGGGAACTTTTCCATGCCGGAGGCGCGCGCCGTCTGGATGATGCCCACATAAGTAATATCGTGGGAAGTCATCGAATCAAACTTGATGCGCAGGTCTTTCATATCCGGCGCAGTGTTATGGGCTTTCAGAATGCCGTAAGCAATGGTGCCCTTGCGGGCCTCTGCTTCGGTCACATGGGCCGGTGCGGTATCGGTCAGCTGGCCGTTGACCAGGTACACGCCGTGGTCGTGCAGTTTCATTTTCATGCTCCTTCCTGCAAGACGGCTTTATTACAGCCGTGCCGCAACAGCGTCAGTAAATTCGGTGGTGGTGGCGGTACCGCCAATATCCGCGGTAACAGCCTTACCCTCGGCAACCTGTGCCAGAATGGCGGCGTTCAGCCTGGCGGCCTTATCCGTCATGCCCAGGTCGTTCAGCATCATGGCAAATGCCATCAGGATGGCGCTGGGGTTGGCCTTGTTCTGGCCTGCAATGTCGGGGGCGGAGCCGTGGACAGCCTCATAGATGCGGGTCTTGGCGCCAATGTTGGCAGAGGGGGCAAAGCCCAGGCCGCCCACCAGACCGGCGCACAGGTCGCTGATGATATCACCGTACAGGTTGGGGGCAACCAGAACGTCAAACTGCTCCGGCTTCTGCACCAGCTTCATGCACAGAGCGTCAATAATGCAGTCGTCTGCTTCAATGGCGGGGTAATCCTTGGCGACCTCGCGGAAGGTGGACAGGAACATGCCGTCGGTCAGCTTCATGATGTTGGCCTTATGGACTGCAGTCACCTTTTTACGGCCGTTGGCGGCAGCGTAATCAAAGGCAAAACGGCAGATGCGCTCGCAGGCGGGCTTGGTGATGAGCTTTACGCCGTTGGCGATCTCATCGTTCAGCATGTACTCGATGCCTTTATACAGGTCCTCGGTGTTTTCGCGCACAATAACAAGGTCCACATTTTCAAAGCGGGTGGGCACACCGGGCAGGGTGCGCACGGGGCGCAGGTTGGCGTAGGTATTAAAGCGCTGGCGCAGCTGTACGTTGATGCTGCGGAACCCTTTGCCGATAGGGGTTGCGGTGGGGCCTTTCAGCGCCCAGCCGTATTCTTCAATGGCATCCAGTGCGCCGGGCTGCAAAAGCTCACCATGCTCTGCGGCGTACTCTGCGCCGGCGGCGTATTCTTCCCATTCAATACCGGTTGCCAAAACATCCGAAATTTTGCGCACACTCTGCGCAATTTCGCGGCCAATGCCGTCACCAGGAATCAAAACTGCCTTCATATCGGTTTGCCCCTTTCTAAAAAGCGGCAGGGGTGCGGCGTGCCGTGGCCGTTTACCCCGCCCTGCCGGACTGCTTTTTGCCGGTGGGCTGCGCCTTAACGCAGGACAAACCTGCCAAAAGCTGAACCACACCTGCAAAAAATTTGTTTTAATAATATTACAGTTTGAGTATACCCATTTTGGTCAGCCTTGTCAACGTAATTCATTAAAGTTGCACCTGTATTTTGCGGATTCAAACTTTATTTTATAAAGTCATGTTTCGTTCATATTTACAATTCTTTAAGATTCATGCTTGACTACAGCGCTCAAATACTATAAAATTGTAACTGTTCAGCACTTTGAAGCGTTTTTGGCCCGCATGGCGGCGGGCAGGGCGCACTGCGGGCGCTGTGCCCGTTTTTTGCATGTGCTGGTAATAGAGTGCAGGCAAAAGCCCCCAGCGGCGCTTTTGCAGGAAAGTAAGGAGGGCGCATCTGATGTATTACCCGGATGTTCCGGCGCTTGACCCGGAAGATATTGAACTTTTGTGCAATGAGTATATTGCACACAACAAGCATCTTGACCCCCACATTGCGGACCGCCTTGGCGTTAAGCGCGGTCTGCGCAACCCGGACGGCACCGGTGTTCTGGCGGGCATTACCAATGTTTCCAGCGTTATTGGTTACGAAAAGCTGCCCGAAGGCACCATCCGCCCCATTTCGGGCCGCCTGGTTTACCGCGGCATTGATATTGACACTCTGGCCGCCGAAGCCGACAAGAACGACCGCTTCATGTTTGAGGAAGTGGTGTGGCTGCTGCTGTTTGGCGCACTGCCCACCCAGGAACAGTATGCCCGGTTCTGCAAGCTGATTGATGAGCACCGAGAACTGCCCAAGGGCTTTGCGGACGACATGATCATGAACTCGCCCTCCCCCAACATTATGAATAAGATGGCGCGCAGCGTGCTTTCGATGTACAGCTATGACGAGCACGCCGATGATCTGAGCCTGCCCAACATCCTGACCCAGAGCATCAACCTGATTGCCGAGCTGCCCACCATGATGGTGAACGCCTACCAGCTCAAGCGCCGTGTGTATGACCACGAAAGCATGTACTTCCATTACCCCATCGCCGGGCAGAGCACTGCGGAGCACATTCTGAGCTCCTACCGTGCTGACCAGAAGTTCACCCACGAGGAAGCACGCCTGCTGGATCTGTGCCTGCTGGTTCACGCAGACCACGGCGGCGGCAACTGCTCCACCTTTACCACCCGTGTGCTGTCCTCCTCCGGCACCGATACATACGCAGCCATCTCTGCGGCCATCGGTGCCCTGAAAGGCCCCAAGCACGGCGGCGCCAACCTGAAAGTTATGCACCAGCTGGATTACATCCTGGCCAATGTGGAACACCCGGAGGATGACGGCGAAGTGCGCGAGATGCTGCGCAAGATCATCCGCAAGGAAGCCGGTGACGGCAGCGGCCTGATTTACGGCATGGGCCACGCGGTGTACACCCTGAGCGACCCGCGTGCCCAGATCCTGAAAAACCACGCCCGCAGCCTTGCCTACAAAAAAGGCTACGATGAAGAATATAACATGCTGTGCAGCATTGAGCGCCTGGCCCCGGAGATTTTTGCCGAAGAAAAGCACGGCCCCAAAAAGGTTTGCGCCAACGTGGACCTGTTCAGCGGCCTGATCTACCGCATGCTGGGCATCAGCGAAGATTTGTACACCCCGCTGTTTGCCATTGCCCGTGTACCCGGCTGGTGCGCCCACCGCGTAGAAGAAGTTGAGTACGCCAACCGCATCATTCGCCCCGCTTACAAATACCTGGGCGAGCCGCAGGAGTACCTGCCGCTGGAAGAGCGCTGATTTCTGCTTATATCATCATGAACTGGCACCCGGATTTTTCCGGGTGCTTTTTGTTTTGGGGTGGCGCAGGAGGCAGTTATCTGATATACTGGAAAAAAGCCCCTTATTCCATTGGAACATGACCAGAAAGTGAGAGAAACATGGAAAAATTCAAACAGCTGCTCTTCTCCGAAAACGGCATTAAAATTGTAAACATGCTGTTCTTCTTGGCGTTTCTGGCCCACAACCTTGTGTTTCTGGTTGTGGCATACCTGGTCTGGATCCTTTTTCTGGCGTTCTGCATCAAAAAAGTTGCGAGTCGAACCTCCAGGATTATTTACGGCTGCTTTATTGCTTTTGCTGTTGTTATGGTCGTGCTGAATGTTGTGCCGGTACTGCTGGGGCTATAACTCAGCGGGCGTCCGCCTGTTTGCCGCACAGACCGTTTGATTTTGTTGGGAGGTCGATGTTATGCCATGGTGGTACCCTTTCGGCTGTATTGCATTTATCGTTGGCGGTATCCTGATTTTCCTGAAACCGGAATGGCTCTGGGCGCTGACAGAGCAGTGGAAGTCCTATGCGGCAGACGGACCGTCGGACTTCTATATCCTGAGCACCAAAATCGGCGGTGTGCTGTTTGCGGTATTTGGGGGCGTCGCACTGGTTCTTCCGCTTTTTCTTACTTGATGGTTCCGGCTTTGGGCAATACCGCATAATTCTAAGTGCCGATACGGCGAGCGAGGTGCGGCAGCTGCTAAGCCAAAAGCGCAGATAATACTGGATGTCTTATCGAGCATTTTGGCAACGCAGATGCCGTGCCGCAGCCGCCGGAGCAGTGCTTAAGCCGTCAGGCGGGAATTGTGCGGTATTGCCTTTGCTTTTTCACAAAATAACAGCATCCGTATGGTGCCCCCTGCCCGTGGGCCGCCATGCGGATGCTGTTTCGCGTTTGTTATGCTTTTCTGGTAGTGACACCGTACAGGCTGTTCCAGGTTGCGCGGCCCAGCATGCCGTCCGGTTTCAGGTCATGCACTACCTGCCAGGCCAGAACCGCTTCCCGCGTGCTGGCACCGTAACGGCCATCGGTGGTCAGTTCCGGCACCAGGGTTTTCAATTTCTGCTGGGCACTTTTCACGGTTGCGCCCCGGCTGCCGCGGCGCATGGTAACACCGGGCCAGATCTCCCCTTCCCCGTTTTTATCCGCCCAGGCGCGGTACAGGGCATCCCAGGTATCGCGGCCCACGTGGCCGTCAATTTTCAGCCCCTGTTCCCGCTGGAACCGCCGCACTGCGGTTTCGGTGCTGGTGCCGTAGCGTCCATCCACATTCAGTCCGCCCAGCCAGCGCTGTACCAGGGCAATATCCGGGCCGGATGCCCCCGGCCGCAGCACGGTTCCGCCATATTCCGGCATTGCATTTGCCATAAAAAAGCCCCCTTTGCTGTGTGTTGCAGGCTTGCCGCCCGCCCTCATTTCACACTATGCAAAGGGGGTTTGTTTTGTGTTAAGATATTCTGTATTTTTAAGCAATATAGCCGCCGCTACGCAGAACAAAGATCCAGAACGTCAGCGATAGCGCCGAGAACAGCGTGGTTGCCGCCACACAGCTGGCCGTCAGCACACCCTCATGGCCCATGTTCTTGGCCATAACGTAAGAGCTTGGCGTGGTGGGGCTGCCCAGCATGATGAGCAGGGCAATCAGCTGCTGGTCCCGGAAACCGAGCTTGACGGCAATGGGGATAAAGATCGTGGTCAGCACCATCAACTTGCAGCAAGCCGCCACCAGGGTGGGTGCCAGCTTTTTGATGGCCTTGGCTCCCTCAAACGAAGCGCCGATGGAAAGCAGCGCCAGCGGGGTGGTCAGGCTGGAAAGGCTGGTCAGGGTTTTCTGCGCCAGGGTGGGCAGGCCAAAGGGCAGCAGGCTGTACAGCGTACCCAGAATAATGCCGTCCAGAATGGGGTTGGTCAGCACACCGTACAGCAGCTTGGAGGGGGTCACTTTGCCATGCTGCTGCGGGCTTTCCACCGTCAGGATAATGACCGCAAAAATGTTGAACAGCGGCACACTGCCCAAAATCATCAGGGGGGCCATGCCGGAAGTGCCGTAAATGTTCTGGATGAACGCCACGCCCAGAATGGCCGCGCTGCTGCGGTAGCTGGCCTGTACGAACTCACCCACCAGGGTTTTATCTTTCAACAGGCGGCGCGCCAGCACCCAGATGACCACAATGGCAATGGCCGTTACCGCAAAGCAGAACAAGACAAACTTTGCATCAAAGCTGTGGGCAAGGTCCAGGGTTGCCATATCACAGAACAGCATGACCGGCAGCGTTACCTTGAACACCAGCTTGTCGGCCACGGTGCAGAACTGCTTTGGCAAAAAGCCTTTTTGCCCCAGCGCCCATCCAATGACCATCACCAGAAATACCGGAAGGGTCGCGTTCAGGCTGAACATTAAATTATCCACATTGATCCCTCTTTATATTACGTCCTTAGGCAACACCGCACAATTCCCGCCTGACGGCTTAAGCACCGCTCCGGCGGCTACGGCACGGCATCTGCGTTGCCAAAATGCTCGATAATGTCGGGTTGCGGTACCCGCATCGTGCTTCGGGGGCAAAAGCCCCTCGCACTCTGCGACCGCTGCCCCTGCTTCGGTTCGCTGTTTCCGCCACTGGCGGCGCTCACCTTTGCAGCATCCAGTATTATCTGCGCTTTTGGCTTGGCATCTGCCGCACCTCGCTCGCCGTATCGGCACTTAGAATTATGCGGTATTGCCCTTACATTCCCGCAGCCATGCTTGGGGCAGGCCCGCAGGATTGTTTTGATGATACGATTATACCATATCATTCCGGCAAAAAACATGCCGAGAATGACCACATTTGCACGGCTTTCCGCCGCACTTTTTGCGCAACTGGCCTTTAATTCGTACCCACTCTCACATCACCGCACAAGCGCGCCGTTACAAGGTCTTTGCAGCGCTCACGGTGGGCAGCGTGCAGCGGATGCTGCTGGAAGCATTGCAGCGCCTGTTCATCCCGCAGTTCTGCATAGAATATCAAGTCATAGTCCCCTCCGGCCAGGTTGAGGCCAATTTCAATGCACAGCAAGCCGTCGATCCTGCCCCGCATGGTGGCAACGGAATTTTGTAAAAACTTCAAAGCTTCAGCTTCTTGATGCTGTGCTTTTACAGCGTTGGTATATTTCCAGAGCAAAATATGGCGGATCATCTCAGCTGCCTCTCTTTCGCCGCTTTTTATTTTTATCAGCTGCCTCTCTTTCGCCGCTTTTTATTTTTAAATTATACCATACCGCCAGGCAAAAAGCACGCTGTGGAACCTGACACTCCCGGCGAACAAAATGCAGCAGTATTTGGCAGTTTTTCAACTTGTGTTTTACTGTCGTTTCTGGTAGACTAGATAAAGTATGTGTGTCTTTTTGTCCGGCCGGTTTCTGTTTGCGACATTCTGCACGCCGGCCGCACACACATGCACGGTAAGGAGGATTCATTTTATGAGCAATCCCATTGATTATTCCCAGGGCATTTACGATGCCAAAAAACTGGGCACGCCCCGGATGCTGATCCTGGGTGCGCAGCACATGTTCGCCATGTTTGGCGCAACCGTGCTGGTTCCCCTGCTGACCGGCCTGAGCGTTTCCACCACGCTGCTGTGCGCCGGCCTTGGCACGCTGCTGTTCCACATCATCTGCAAGGGCAAGGTTCCCGCATTTTTGGGTTCCAGCTTTGCCTACCTGGGCGGCTTTGCCATTGTCAGCAATGACGGTGCCAACCCGGAAAACTTGCCCTACGCCTGCGCAGCCGTTGCGTTCAGCGGCCTGCTGTATGTGCTGGTCAGCGGGCTGATCTCGGTGTTCGGCATCCGCCGCATCATGCGGTTCTTCCCGCCTGTTGTCACCGGCCCCATCATCATCTCCATTGGCCTGATCCTGGCCCCGTCCGCCATCAACAACTGCCAGAGCAACTGGCTGCTGGCTTTTGTGGCGCTGGCCGCCGTTATCGTCTGCAACATCTGGGGCAAAGGCATGGTCAAGATCCTGCCCATTCTGATCGGTGTTCTGGTCAGCTATGCGGTTGCCCTGGTAACTGGTGCGGTTGACTTTGCCGCCATCGGCGAGGCCTCCTGGATCGGTTTCCCCATTCACAAAGAGGCCATGGGTCTGTTTTCCATTGACGGCAGCGAAAAATTCATCAGCGCCCTGTTCACCATCATGCCCATTGCCATTGCAACCATGATGGAGCACATCGGCGATATTGCCGCCATCAGCGCCACCACCGGCCGCAACTATATCCGTGACCCCGGCCTGAACCGCACCCTGATGGGCGACGGCCTGGCAACCGCCATGGCCGGCCTGCTGGGCGGCCCCGCCAACACCACCTACGGCGAAAACACCGGCGTTCTGGCCCTGACCAAGATCTATGATCCCCTGGTCATCCGCATTGCCGCTGTATTTGCCTGCATCCTGAGCTTCTGCCCCAAGTTTGAAGCCATCATCAACACCATTCCTTCCGGCATCATCGGTGGTATCAGCTTTGTGCTGTACGGCATGATCTCCGCCATCGGTGTTCGCAACGTAGTGGAAAATCAGGTCGACTTTACCAACAGCCGTAACCTGATCATTGCTGCCGTTATCCTGGTGTGCGCTCTGGGCTTTAACTCCGTGGGCGGCATCACCTTCGGCATCGGCGGTGTCAGCGTTACCCTGTCCGGCCTGGCCATTGCTGCCCTGGCTGGCATCCTGCTGAACGCCATCCTGCCCGGCAATGATTACGAGTTCGACTCCAACCCCGGCACCGGCGAAGGCACCAGCCTGCGCGTCTGATCCTGCGCTTATCTGACGGGTGTGTTTGACACCTAAATAGCATCCCAACCATGATGGTGGCCGCGGCCCTGCGCCGCGCACGAAATTTGCTTTTTTTCCGTTATCCCAACTTCGTAAAGATGTGGTATAATGACACTAAGCCAATTTCCCACCATCATTTTTTATTTGTGTTGGAATTCCGCGTTCCCTATAATTCCTAACTCCTACCTAACCACCGGAGGTGCCTATGCCCACTACCCTTACCGTGGCAGATTTTCTTTCGCTGCGCATGCAGTACAAAGCCGAACAGGCGGAAAACGAAATTCCTGCCGTGATCGAACACAACTTCAAAGATGGCCGCATGGTGGACCATTATTTTGTGGTGCCCAGTCCTGCCCTGCTGGCTGATGAAGCCGTGCAGGACTTTGGCGGCAAAATCGAGAACATCCTGTTTCTGCAGCAGAGCGAACCCGGCGCACCGTGGCAGGTGCTGCTGCACGAACCTTCTATGATCCGGGAGATCACCTTTGAAATGCCGGAGGAAGAGTTCCGCGCCATGCTGGCCAAGAACAACCTGATCCTGCCCGGTGACCCTGGCTTTGTGATGCCGTAAGCTCTAGGGTGTATCTGATAAGCCAAAATTCAGTCTATTTCTTTTGTTTTCAGATATGCCTTTAAGCAGTGCAAGTTTTTGCGGGATTAAAGTTCGTTTTTTTGTCTATTCTGCCGCTTACCCACTTGCATAGCGCGGCAAATGCGTATATAATAGAGTGAAACAGCATGTGGGATATTGATAGGCCCGATGCAGAAGGGGGTTGTTGCTAATGGCGATTTCTGAACCTACCGCGGTATTCTCTATCCGCAACGATAAAGACCAGGAGATCAAGCAGGTTATGCAGCTTGTTTACGGTGCACTGGAGGAGAAGGGCTATAACCCCGTCAACCAGCTGGTCGGCTATATTCTTTCGGAGGACCCGACTTATATCACTACTTACAAGAACGCCCGTTCGCTGATTCGCCGCATTGACCGCGACGATCTGCTGCAGGCCCTTGTGCGTGATTATGTCCGCAACGGCTGATTGCTTATCTACAAAAAATAACGCCCCGGAACACATTCTGACCAGTGTTCCGGGGCGTTTTGCATTTTGTACGGTTTTGCTTTTTCTGTTGCTCAGCCTTGCTGTGCCGCTATCAGGCAAAGAAAGCCTTCTGCACAGCGTTCAGCACGGCGGCGCGGCCTGCGGTAAAGTTTACGCCGCCCTGCAAATAGCAGGTGTAGGGGGCGCGCAGCGGGCCGTCACAGCTGATTTCAATGGTAGAGCCCTCGGTAAAGGAACCGGATGCCATAATGACCTGGTCGGTATAGCCCGGTTCGTCTGCCGGTTCGGGGCTGACAAAGCTGTCCACCGGAGAGCAGGACTGGATGCCTGCGCAGAACCCCTGCAGCGCGGCGGCACTGCCGGAATCAAAGCAAGTCACAATATCGTTATGGTCGGCGGTATAGCGGGGCACGGGGTTCACACCCACCAGCTCCAGCAGGCACTGGGCATACACGGCGGTTTTCAGTGCTTCACACACAACGCCGGGGGCGTAATAGAAGCCGAGGAAAGTATCACGCAGGCTGTCCTGCGTGCAGCCAAGGTCCTTGCCGATGCCGGGGGCGGTAAAGCGATGGCTGATCTTTTCCACCAGGTCGGCTTTACCGGCAATATAGCCGCCAGTGGGGGTAATGCCGCCGCCGGGGTTCTTGATAAAGCTGCCCGCGATAACGTCCGCGCCGGCGGAGAGCGGCTCCCGGATTTGGGTGAACTCGCCATAGCAGTTATCCACAAAGATCACCACATCGGGGTTGGCCTTGCGGGCGGTATCGGCCACTTTCTGGATGGTATCCAGGTCAAAGGCGTTGCGCTGGGTATAACCGCGGCTGCGCTGGATATGCACCACGGTAGCGGTCTTGGCGTGCTCTGCAATGGCGGCATAGTCCGGCGTAAAGTCCGGTAGCAGGGGCACCTCATCGTAATGGATGCCGTATTCCTGCAGCGTGCCGCAGCCCTTGCCAGCCTCGCCAATACCGATCACGCCTTCCAGCGTATCATAGGGGCGGCCGGTGGCGGCCAGCAGGGTGTCCCCTGCGCGCAGCAGACCGAACAGCGCCACTGTCAAGGTGTGGGTACCACTCATGAACTGCGGGCGTACCAGAGCGTCCTCGGCCCCCATGCAGCGAGAAAATACTTCCTCCAGCTTATTGCGGCTATCGTCCCACACGCCGTAACCGGTGGAGCCAAGGAAATGCCGGGCTTCCACACCGCAGTCCGTAAAGGCGCGCAGCATTTTCAGTTGGTTATAATCGCGGATCTCTTCCAGGTGGGCAAACTGATCGCGGCAAAGTTCCAGCGTTTTGCGGTCCAGTTCCAGCACCTGGGGTTTCAAATCATAGAATTGTTCAATCATAGTGTATCCTGTCTGTTTTACTTATTATAATTTATACTTAACGTACTGCTTTTGCAGTACAAAACCAAGGCGTTCATAAAAGCGGCAGCGCTCTGCCGCGCACAAAAATGTCACGGTCCAGCCCTCCTCTGCCAGCTCGTTGGCCAGGTAGGGAATCAGCCAGCCGCCGATGCCCCGCCCGCGCAGCTCCGGCAGGGTTTCCCCCATTGCCATATAGGCTTCGCCGTTGGCCATGGCATAAGCCCCCACAGTGCTCACCGGGCGGCCTGCTGCATCCTGCAAAGCCAGCACACGGGCAAAGCCGTGGGCCAGCGCGGTACAGGTTTCGGAATAATAGCAGTCCTGCCGTTCCGGTTCCTGCGGGAAAAGCTGGGTTGCCAGGCGCAAGACAGATGGGCTGCGATTCAGCATATAGCCCTGATGTTCTTGCGCCAGCGGCAGACGATTCTGAGGTGGCATACTATACAGGAACAGCGGCTCCCCCGTTGCAGCGGGCAGTAGTGGCGTTTCTTCCGCAATCAGATGAGCGATGCCCGCAAACTGCAAAAAGCTTAGCAGTTCCTCCCAGTCCTGGGGGGTGCCGCACAGCTGGGCGGTGCTGCCGTTCAGGGTCAGGGCCGCACCGGGCAGGGTGAAGAGCCGCACCGGGGCACCGGGGCTATCTGCCCACAGGGCCAGGTCACGCCCCATCACGGCACGAAAATAAGGAGCCCCTTGAATGGCCGTCGCAAACGCCTGCTTGTGCGCGGGGGTGGTGACAGCCTGAATCATGGGGAACTCCTTTAGGTTTGATTTTGAGATTGCGGAGATTGCGGAGATTGCTTTGGGGAAGTGAGTTTTGTCTCCGCTATGGATAGGGCTGTTGGCGCAGGGCACGCGGGCGTACAATGTGCGCCTCTACGGTTTCTATTGAGCAAAACATCAAATAAAAAATATCCTATCTTCTGTTCCGATTGCCCTAAACCGTCTGCTTTTTACCCTTTTGCAACCCACCTTGCCTGAATATAAAATATCTATTATATTAAAGTTTTTTCGGTTCCTTTTTTCAAAAAAGGAACAAACAACCCCCGTAATCCCGTAATTACTGAAGCTCGTTGACAATACGCTTGTAGTCACGGCCGCGGACTTCAAAGTTGGGGTAAAGGTCAAAGGACGCCGATGCCGGCGACAGGCTGACGATGTCACCCGGCTTAGCTGCACCGCGTGCCAGCTCAACGGCATGCTGCATGCTGTCTGCGTGCAGGATCGGCAATGCCTGCGGGTCAAAGTTCGGGTTCTCGCGCACAGCCTTTTCAATGCGCGGTGCGGTTGCCCCCATCAGCACCAACACTTTGACATGTGCCACGATTTCCGGTGCCAGCGGCTCATAGGGGATTTTTTTGTCATAGCCGCCCGCAATCAGGATGATCTTCTGGTCAAAGCTGCGCAAGCCCGCAATGGTGCGGGTGGGGCTGGATGCGATGGAGTCATTGTAATACGTTACGCCATCCAGCACGCGAACCGGCTCAATGCGGTGTTCCACGCCGGTAAAGGTAGAGCCAACCTGACGCATGACATCCACCGGAACGCGGCCCCAGACCGCTGCAATGGCGGCCAGCAGATTTTCCACGTTGTGCAGGCCGCGCAGCTTTACTTCTGCACGGGGCAGCACGGGGGTCACAACACCGTTTTCGGCATAGCAGAGGGTATCATCACTCTCTCGCAGGAATGCACCGTGGTCGGTCTCGTGCAGGCGGGTGAACCAGAACTGTTCACCTTTGCAGTCGGCGGCCATGCTCCGGGTGATATCGTTCTCATAACCCAGTACGGCGCGGCAGGGTGGCTCCTGCCAAAGCAGAATGTTGCGTTTGGCATCAATATACTCCTGCATATCCTTGTGGTGGTCCAGGTGGTTGGGGGTCACGTTGGTCACAACCGCCACCTTGGGACTCTTGCGCATGCTGATCAGCTGGAAGCTGGAAAGTTCCACAACAGCGATATCAGCCGGGGTAACGTCCGGCAGCTGGGGCAGCAGGGCTGCGCCAATGTTGCCGCCCAGGAACACCTTGCGGCCGGCAGCCTCAAACATCTTGGCAATCAGGGTGGTGGTGGTGGTTTTGCCGTCAGAGCCGGTCACAGCCACAATCTCGCAGGGGCACAGCTCAAAAAAGAGTTCTACCTCGCTGGTCACAAGCGCACCGGCCTGTTTGGCGGCCTGCAGCTCCGGCTTAAAGAATTCATAGCCGGGGGTGCGCATGATGATATCCTGTCCGGCAAAGCCATCGGTATAATGCTCGCCAAGGCTGAGCTTTACGTTCAGCTTACGCAGCGTATCGGCGTAATCGCCAAAATCATCCAAGCTCTTTTTCTGGTCGCAGAGGGTGATATCTGCCCCCAGCGCGGCAAGCATGGTGATGCACGGTTTGTGGCTGACGCCCGCACCGATGAATGCCACCTTTTTGCCAGCGACCATTGCTTTAAGTTGTTCCATGGGAGTCATAATGGAAAAACCTCCTGACAAATAAATTTGGAGCCGCGCTGACAATGCAGCAGCCCCACAAAAATGCCCTTGTACGCAACTATTATATACGCATTCCCCGCCTGTTGCAATCAATCCGGGCAAAAAGTTTGCCTGCGGCCGGTTACAGCCGCAGGCAAACAACTTATTCCGTCAATTATTCCTGGTTGCCGATGGGAATACCGTGGTTATCCAGCAGATGCTTGATCTTGGTCATCGGGTCGATGATGCTGGATACGCTCATATCATGGTTGATGGCAGCGATGAAATAAGCGGTGTACTTAGACAAATCAACATCAAAGTACCAGGGGCGCTCCAACAGCTCTGGCTTGCGGTAGGTCAGGTTGGTGCCCAGCACAGCCTTGATGATACCGTCATTGTAGGCTTTGTCGAACTTATCCAGACCGGCAGTGAACAGCGGGAAGGTGGCGCAGGTAAAGATGTTCTTGGCACCGCGCATCTTCAGCTCATAGCCGATGTCCAGCATGGACTCGCCGGAAGCGATAATATCATCGGCAATGAAGACGTCCTTACCCTTGACATCCTCGCCCAGGTATTCATGGGCAACAATGGGGTTGCGGCCATTCACAACGCGGCTGTAATCACGGCGCTTGTAGAACATACCCAGGTTGCAGCCCAGCACGCTGGAGTAGTACATGTTGCGGTTCATGGCGCCTTCATCCGGGGAAACGACCAGGAAGTGCTCCTTGCTGAAGTTGACATCCGGTACATGGTGCAGCAGGCACTTGAGCACCTGATAGGTGGGCATAACGTTATCGAAGCTCATCAGGGGCACAGCGTTCATTACGCGGGGGTCATGAGCATCAAAGGTAATAATGTTCTTAACGCCCATGGTGCGCAGCTGCTGCAGAGCGTAAGCGCAGTCCAGGCTTTCGCGGCTGACGCGGCGATGCTGGCGGCCGCCGTACAGACTGGGCATGATCACGCTGATACGGTGCGCACGGCCGGAAACAGCCTGGATCAGGCGGATCAGGTTCTGGAAATGGTCATCCGGGGAAAGATGGTTTTCGTAACCAAACAGGTTGTAGGTCACGCTGTAGTTGCCCGGATCGACAAAAATGTAGATATCATCGCCACGAGTGGAAGCCTTGACAAGGCCCTTAGCATCACCGGACTGGAAACGCGGGCAGTCAGAAGGAATGATGAAAGTGTCCACATTCATTCCCACTTCACGCGCCCAACGCACCAGATGGCCGTCTACCAGGTTGCAAAGTTCCTCTGCACCCGGGCAGGCCAGCAGTGCCAGATCAGCGATCGCGGCTTCTTTGCGGAAAAAGTCGCGGGGGCCCATCGATTGTTCTGCCATAACATTAGCTCCTTTATCGATTTTCATTGTGCTTTTGTTTGTGCATACTGCGGCGGTTTTTGCCGCACTTCTAAACATATTCTAACACATACCCACCGCAAAAACAGCCCTTATTTTCTCTTTTTGCTGTGTTTCCGCCATTTTCCGCGCTTTGCACATTCGTCAACTTTCTTTTATCAAAAAATTCTGTATGATTTTACAATTTTTTAACAAAGCGTTGTGTTTTTTGCCCGCAGCAGTCCGATTATGCCTGTCCCTATGCAGGAAATCCTCTTTCTTGTGTCCATTTGGTTCGGTTTTGCCATGAACTTTTGGTGCATGGTGTACCTGTATTGTTGGCATTTTCCGGTTGGGTAAACAGTTCAGCCTGCCCCCTCCCCTGCCAACCATGCACAAATCTACCCATATATAAACGCATAAACAAAAACAGCGCCCGCTTATTCAGCAGGCGCTGTTCTTAATTCATGCTATCTGTCGATCAGACCAATTCGATAATGGCCATTTCGGCAGCGTCACCGCGGCGCATACCAGTCTTGATAATGCGGGTGTAACCACCATTGCGGTCAGCGTACTTGGGTGCATAAACGTCCATAACCTTCTTGGCAACATCTTCTTTGGTGATGTAGCTGAAGATCTGGCGCTTGGTATGCAGGTCGCCGCTCTTGCCGAGGGTGACCATCTTTTCGGCCATAGCGCGAACTTCCTTAGCGCGGGTAACGGTGGTTTCAATCTTGCCGTTCTCAAACAGGTAAGTGACCATCGCACGCAGCATGGCGTTGCGGCTATCGGTAGCGCGGCCGAGCTTTCTAGTACCGGGCATTCCGTTTCACTCCTTTACAAATCAGTTGTCTTCGTCTTTGGTAAGCGTAAAGCCCAGGCTGTCCAGCTTTGCCATGACTTCCTCGAGGCTCTTGCGGCCAAGGTTGCGCACCTTCATCATGTCGTCCTCGCTCTTGTTCACAAGGTCGCCCACGGTGTTAATGCCGGCACGCTTGAGGCAGTTGAAGGAACGGACGCTCAGGTCCAGCTCCTCAATCGTCATCTCAAGGGCCTTTTCCTTGCCCTTTTCGTCGTTTTCGACTATGATTTCGGTCTCAGCGGCTTCATCGCACAGGTTCACAAACAGGTTCAGGTGCTCGGTCAGCACGCGTGCAGAAAGGCTCAAAGCCTCCTGTGCACTGGTGGTGCCGTCGGTCCAAACCTCAATGGTCAGCTTATCATAGTCGGTGATCTGGCCAACACGGGTGTTTTCCACCGTGTAGTTGCACTTGAGCACCGGGGTATAAATGCTGTCCACCGGCAGGGTGCTGATATCGTTTTTCTCAATCAGCGCCTGCTTGTTGCGCTCAGCGGGAACATAGCCGCGGCCTTTATCAAAGGTCAGCTCCATAACCAGCTTAGCGCCATCACCCAAGGTGGCAATGTGCCATTCCGGGTTCAGGATCTCAAGGTCATCGCCCTGCTTGATGGTGCCGGCCGTGACTTCGCACGGGCCAACAGCTTCAACGCGGACGGTCTTGGGGCCGTCGCCATAGATCTTGGCGGCAATGCCCTTGAGGTTCAGCACGATTTCAGTCACGTCCTCGCGCACGCCCTCAATAACAGAGAACTCATGCACGACACCGTCGATCTTGACGCTGGTAACTGCCACACCGGGCAGGCTGGAGAGCAGCACACGACGCAGGCTGTTGCCCAGCGTGGTGCCGAAACCGCGTTCCAGCGGCTCAACAACGAACTTACCATAACGGCCATCCGGCGAAAGGTTGGCCATCTCGATCTTGGGGCGTTCAATCTCCATCATAAAAACCCTCCTTGATCAGCCTGCGGCCAATAGCTGGCGCGCAGGTTCGTAGTAAATAGCGGTAATGAAAAAAGAGAGCTTACTTGGAGTACAACTCGACGATGAGGTGTTCCTGAACGTCGAAGTCGATATCGCTGCGCTCAGGCAACTTGGTGACAACACCCTTCAGGCTGCCGGTTTCGCGGCTCAGCCAGGAAGGCAGAGCAACAACAGCAGCATCAGCGCCGGTCAGCTTGGCAAACTTTTCAATCTTGCGGCTGCCTTCAACAACGTCGATCACGTCGCCGGCCTTCACCTGGTAAGAGGGGATGTTAACGCGCTTGCCATTAACGGTGAAGTGGTTGTGAGAAACGAGCTGACGGGCATCGCGGCGGGTGGAAGCGTAGCCCAGACGGAAGACCACATTGTCCAGACGGCACTCCAGCAACTGGAGCAGGTTTTCACCAGCCTGGCCCTGACGGCGGGAAGCTTCTTCAAAGTAGTTGGAGAACTGCTTTTCCAGAACGCCGTAGATAAACTTCAGCTTCTGCTTCTCCTGCATCTGGGTGGCGTATTCAGACTTCTTCTTGCGGAAGTTGCCGTTGGAATTGCGGGTGGTGTTCTTCTTGGCATAGCCCATGACTGCAGGAGAAATGCCGAGAGCCTTGCAGCGCTTTGCGATCGGCTGAGTATTTTTAGCCATAATTCAGTTTCCTCCTTCAATCAAATACGGCGGCGCTTGGGCGGGCGGCAGCCGTTGTGGGGGATCGGGGTGACATCGCGGATCATGGTGACCTCCAGGCCGGTAGCCTGCAGGGCGCGGATTGCGCTTTCACGTCCGGAGCCAGGGCCCTTAACGTAGACTTCAACAGTCTTCATGCCGTGTTCCATTGCAACCTTTGCAGCGGTTTCAGCGGCAGACTGAGCAGCGTAAGGAGTGCTCTTGCGGGAACCGCGGAAATTCAGAGCGCCCGTGCTGCACCAGGAAACGGTGTTGCCCTGGGTATCGGTAATGGTGACGATGGTGTTGTTAAACGTGCTCTGGATATGAGCGGTACCAGCAGCAATATTCTTGCGCTCTTTCTTTTTGGTGCGGGTATTACGAGCCGCACTAGCTTTCGTAGCAGCCATTTCAGTTCCTCCTTACTTCTTCTTGTTAGCAACAGTGCGCTTCGGACCTTTGCAGGTACGGGCATTGGTCTTGGTGCGCTGGCCGCGGCAAGGCAGGCTCTTGCGATGACGTACACCACGGAAGCACTGGATTTCGGTCAGACGCTTAATGTCCAGCGCGACGTTCCGGCGGAGATCGCCCTCAACGATGATATTGTTTTTGTCAATGTAGTCACGGATCTTAGCTTCATCGTCAGCAGACAGATCCTTGACGCGGGTATCAGGGTTGATTCCGGTGCCGGCGAGAATCTCGTCAGCAGTGCTCTGACCGATACCATAAACATAAGTCAGACCAACCTCGATCCGCTTCTCGCGAGGCAGATCAACACCAGCAATACGTGCCATAAAGCACCTCCATTAGTAACATCCCATGTCCTAGTCGGGGCCTGCGCCGGGAATCTACGCACTTGGCCCCCAAGCGTTTTGGGTACGGTTTCCAGGGTTTTAACCCCGGACCTTTAGCCCTGACGCTGCTTATGCTTCGGATTGGCGCAGATGATCATCACGCGGCCTTTGCGCTTGATGACCTTGCACTTCTCGCAGATGGGTTTCACGGAAGGTTTTACCTTCATGATGTTAACCTCCTTCTATAAACACAAGGCACTTATTTGGAGCGCCAGGTGATTCGGGCTTTGGTCAGGTCGTAGGGGGACATCTCCATGGTGACTTTATCGCCAGGCAGGATGCGGATAAAATTGGTCCGCAGTTTGCCGGAGATGTGTGCCAGCACCGTATGGCCATTGGGCTTGCCCTCTTTGTTGAGCAGCTCGACCTTGAACACAGTGTTGGGCATAGCCTCGCGGACGACGCCTTCTACTTCGATGACATCTTCTTTAGACAAGCTGATTGCCTCCTTGAAGGTTCATTCAGAACGGATGTTCGGCATCATATGCCTTGATCGCGTCACTGATCGGTTGATCGCTTTTCAGAAGCTCGTTGCCAAGAACGGTTGCGGTGGGGGCAACGTGCCGGCTCTTTTTGCGCTTCGGGTTTGCCACCGTGCGGTGGCTGCCATCGGCCAGGGCCAGTATCTCACCCTCCACATCCAGAACGGCATAGGTGCGGGTTTTATCCCGTCCCGCCTTGGAGCGTACCAGTTGGCCTTTCACAAAGTCCATCCGGGTTCCTCCCAGCCGTGGGTCAGGACTTCCGGCCCGTTGGATGTGATCGCCACCGTGTGCTCAAAGTGAGCAGCAAGGCCGCCATCACAGGTCTTGACCGTCCATCCATCTTTCAAGGTCTTTACCGCGCATTTATATTGGCAGATCATCGGTTCAATCGCGATGCACATGCCCGGCATCAGGCGCTGCCCACGGCCCGCGTGCCCATAATTGGGAATTTCGGGGTCTTCGTGCAGCTCCTTGCCAACGCCGTGGCCAACATATTCACGCACAACGGAGAAACCGTTCTCCTCCACGTAGCTTTGCACTGCGTGGCCGATATCCCCCACTCTTGCACCTGCCTGCGCGGCAGCAATGCCAAGGTGCAGACTCTCTTTGGTCACATCCAACAGGCGCTGGGCTTCCAAGTCGAGCTTGCCGCAGGCAAAGGTACAGGCGTTATCACCGTTAAAACCATCAATCTTGCAGCCGGTGTCAATCGAAACGATATCGCCGGGGCGGATCTTCTGGTCGCGGGAGGGGATGCCGTGGATGACGGTGTCATTCACGCTGATACATGCCGTGGCGGGAAAACCGTACAGATGAAGGAAGTTCGGTCTTGCACCATGGCGCACGATAAAGTCGTAAATAATTTTGTCAATCTCTGCCGTGGTTATACCCGGTTCGATTGCTTCGCCGCCTGCTTTCAATGCAGCTGCGCTGATTGCAGCAGCTTTGCGCATTTTTTCGAGTTCGGCAGCATTTTTAATCTGAATCATGGAACGCTTACGCCTCCAACTGCTTCAGGATGTAGGCGTTGGTTGCTTCAATCGAGCCCTGGTCCGGAATATCAACCAGCTTGCCGCGCTTACGGTAAAAATCTACCAGCGGCTCGGTTTGCTGATGATACGTTACCAGACGGTCACGCACGGTTTCAGGGCGGTCATCCTTGCGGATCACCAGCTCGCCGCCGCAGCGGTCGCACACGCCTTCCACCTTGCTGGGTTTATTCTTGATGTGGTAGCTGGCACCGCACTTGGCGCACACACGGCGGCCTGCCATGCGTGCTTCGATCGTGGAATCCTCAACCAGCAGGTTGACGACCTTATCGATCTCGATACCAAGCTGCTCAAGCGCTTCGGCCTGAGCGATGGTGCGCGGCACACCATCCAGAATAAAACCGTTCGCACAGTCGGAAGCGGTCAGGCGCTCCTTGATGATGCCAAGGATGACTTCATCAGGAACGAGCGCACCCGCGTCCATAAAACTCTTTGCTTTCAGCCCCATCGGGGTACCGTCCTTAACGGCGGCACGCAGGATGTTGCCGGTGGAAATGGTGGGGATGTTCAGCTTATCGGACAGGATCTCGGCATTGGTGCCTTTGCCGGCGCCAGGGGCGCCCAACAGGATCAGTTTCATAGATGTTCCCCTTTCCATTCAAGCTCCACCAGTGACCAGTCGCCTCTGGCAGAGCTGGTCAATTACTCCAAAAAGCCTTTGTGATGGCGCGCCGTCATATAGCCTTCCAGAGAACGGGCCGTATCCAGTGCCACGCCGACGATAATGAGCAGGCTGGTACCACCCAGCTGGATGGAAACGCCGGTCAGATCGCCGATGATCATCGGCACAGCCGCAACGATTGCCAGGAACACAGCGCCGATCAAAGTGATCTTGCTCAGGGTCTTGGTGATGAAATCGCTGGTCGGCTTGCCCGGACGAATGCCGGGGATGGTGCCGTTGTTCTTGCGCAGCTGGTTGCTGATGTCTACCGGATTGTACTGGATTGCAACATAGAAGTAGTTGAAAGCCACAATCAGCAGAACATAAACAACGAGATATAGAACACTGTTGTAGTTAAAAACGCGGAAGAATGCTGTCCAGTACGGATGCTTGGTAGCGTCCAGATTCAGGAAGCTGCCAATCATATTGGGCAGACCGCACAGGGTAGAAGCGAAGATGATGGGCATAACGCCGCTCATGTTCACTTTGATGGGAATATAGCTGGCCTGACCGCCGTACATTTTGCGGCCAACCACGCGCTTTGCGTACTGCACCGGAATGCGGCGCTCAGCGTTGGTCAGGATCACTACAAAGACCACAGCAACAAGGGCCAGAATGACCATGGCGGGGATCATAATGTAGTAACCGGAAGCACCAGCCTGTGCACGGGTGAGCATATCCTGGAAGGAAGAGCCCACGCGGGACCAGTCAGCCACGATACCGGCAAAGATCATCAGGGACAGGCCGTTGCCAATACCCTTTGCGTCGATCTGATTGCCCATCCATGTGACAAACTGAGCACCGGCGGTGAAGCAGGCCACGATAACGATACCGGAGAAGATACCGGCAAAGCCATCGGTGTACTTCAGCGCGCCCATGCGGCGGATGATAAAGTAGTAAGCGATGCTCAACAGCAGCGCGATTGCCGCACCGGTGTAGTTGCTGATCTTGGTGAGCTTTTGACGGCCCTCCTCACCCTCTTTGGAGAGATTCTCCAGATAAGGGATCGCAACACAGAGCAGCTGAATAATAATCGTTGCGTTGATATAGGGCTGAACACCCAGCGCAAAGATCGTGCAGCGGCTCATGGCACCGCCGGACATCATGTTGAGGTAAGTCAGCATGCTGCCGGTGGTGAACATGGATTCCAGTGCACTGCTGGTAATATAAGGTACCGGAATTGCGCAGCCAAGACGGAAAAGAATCAGGATCAAAAGCGTGTACAGAAGGCGCTTACGCAGATCTTCGGTCTTCCAGGCGTTGCGAAACGTTTCGAACACCTTAGATCACCTCAGCCTTCCCGCCTGCTTTCTCAATCTTTTCCTTGGCCGAAGCAGTGTAAGCTGCAACCTTGACATTAACTGCCTTGGTCAGCTCACCATTGCCCAGGACCTTGACGCCATCCAGCGTCTTGGAGATGATGCCGGCATCCAGAAGAGCCTGTGCATCGACGGTTGCACCAGCCTCGAACTTTTCGAGGTCAGACACCTTAATGGTGACATACTTGGTGGCGAAAATGTTATTGAAACCGCGCTTGGGCAGGCGACGCTGCAGGGGCATCTGGCCGCCTTCAAAGCCTGCCTTCTTGACGCCGCTGCGAGCCTTCTGGCCCTTGTGGCCGTAACCGGCGGTCTTGCCGTTGCCGGAGCCAGCGCCGCGGCCCTTACGGGTCACAGCCTTGCGGGCACCTGCGGGCGCGTTCAGTTCATGAAGCTTCATGCTTGCACCTCCTTGCGTTATGCCTTGGTCACAACAACCAGGTGGGCGATCTTAGCGATCTTACCCTGGGTAGCTGCGTTGTCAGGCTGCTCGGTAACCTCACCGGGGCGGTTCAGGCCCAGGGAGTGCGCAACGGCGATCTGCTCTTTGCCGCGGCCGATCAGGCTCTTGGCCAGACGAATCGTAACTTTTTCCATTGTAGCGCCCTCCTTAGCCCAGGATTTCCGCAACAGTCTTGCCGCGCTTGGCTGCGACGCTCTCGGCGTCGGTCAGGCCGCACAGACCAGCAAAAGTGGCAGCGGTAACGTTGATGGGGTTATTGGAACGCAGGCTCTTGGTACGAATGTCCTTGATGCCAGCGCATTCCAGAACAGCACGGACCGGGCCGCCGGCGATAACGCCGGTACCGGGGGCAGCGGGACGCATCAGAACGCGGCCTGCACCATACACGCCAACAATCTCGTGGGGGATGGTGGTGCCCTTCATGGCAACCTTGTGCATGTTCTTCTTGGCGGCGCCTTCACCCTTGCGGATGGCCTCGGGAACTTCGCCGGACTTGCCAACGCCGTAACCGATGTTGCCCTTGCCGTCGCCAACAACGATCAGGGCAGCGAACTTCATAACGCGGCCGCCCTTAACGGTCTTGGAAACGCGGTTGATGGAGACGACCTTGGTGATCATGCCGTCATCTTGTTCTCTGTTTCTCTGCATGGCCATTGTATCTTCTCCCTCCTTACAGTTTCAGGCCGGCTTCACGGGCACCTTCAGCAAGTGCCTTAACACGGCCGTGGTATACGAAACCGCCGCGGTCATAGACCACTTCGGTAATGCCTTTTTCAAGGCACTTCTTGGCGATGCGCTCGCCAACCTTCTTGGCAGCGTCGCAGTTGCCGCCGTAGTCCTCAAAGTCCTTTTCCAGGGTGGAGGCGGAAGCCAGCGTAACACCAGCTTCATCGTCGATCACCTGGCAGTAGATGTGCTTGGCAGAGCGGAAAACATCCAGACGAGGACGCTCGGCAGTGCCGCTGATCTTGCCGCGGACGCGGCGGTGACGGCGAAGACGAGCTTCGTTCTTATCAGCCTTATTGACCATAATGTTTCTCCCCTCCTATTATTTGCCCTTGCCGGCTTTGCCTTCCTTACGGATGACAAACTCGCCGACATAGCGGATGCCCTTGCCTTTGTACGGCTCAGGCGGGCGCTTGCTGCGGACTTCGGCCGCAAACTGGCCGACTTCCTGCTTGTCGCTGCCCAGGATGCTGAAATGCAGAGCATCCTTGACTTCGATCTTGATGGTCTCGGTTTCTGCAACCTCAACCGGGTGAGAGAAGCCCAGGGTCAGGACCAGCTTGCTGCCCTGCTTTGCGCAGCGGTAGCCAACGCCCTGGATCTCCAGGTCCTTGCGGAAGCCTTCGGTAACACCGACAACCATGTTGTGGATGTTGGTGCGGGTCAGGCCATGGAGGCTACGTGCCTCCTTCTCGTCATTGGGGCGGGTAACCAAAATCTCATTGCCCTCGACCTTAACGGTCATCAGGGGATGGAATTTGGAATGCAGGGTACCCTTGGGGCCCTTCACGGTGATGGCGTGATCGGCCTCGTCGACCTTCACTTCCACGCCCGCGGGAATGACGATGGGTTTTCTTCCAATTCTCGACATTGTCTTATGCCCCTTTCTTACCACACAAAGGCGAGCACTTCACCGCCGACATGAGCTGCGCGAGCAGCCTTGTCAGTCATGACGCCCTTGGAAGTGGAGATGATTGCGGTGCCCAGGCCCTTCATGACCTTGGGCATATCTTCGCAGTTGGTGTAAATGCGCAGACCCGGCTTGGAAACGCGCTTCAGGCCGTCGATGACCGGAGCACCATTTTCCTGATACTTGAGGGTCAGGGTGATAACACCCTGCTTGCCGTCGTCGGTGACTTTCATACCCTTGATGTAGCCCTCATCAACCAGGATCTGGCAGATTGCCTTCTTCAGGTTGGAAGCAGGAACGTCCACGGAAGGGTGTTTGGCAGTGCTGGCGTTGCGGATGCGAGTGAGCAGGTCCGCGATAGGATCGGTGATTTGCATGCCACTAACCTCCTTAGGTTGTGATAAATTTGTTGTTGATGTTTCGTTATGGGAGCAAACGCTCCCTTACAGTGAAGAAAGCAGATTACCAGGACGCCTTCTTGACGCCGGGGATCTCGCCCTTATAGGCCAACTCGCGGAAGCAGATACGGCAGACGCCATACTTACGCAGGTAAGCATGCGGACGGCCGCAAATCTTGCAACGGTTGTATTCACGGGTGGAGAACTTGGCAGGACGCTGCTGCTTGATCTTCATAGAAGTTTTTGCCATTCGTTGTTCCTCCCTGATCAGTTGGCGAACGGAGCGCCCAGAGCCTTCAGCAGCTCCTTGGCTTCCTCGTCCGTCTTAGCGGTGGTGACGAAGCAGATATCCATGCCGCGGACTGCATCGACCTTATCAAAGTCGATTTCCGGGAAGATGATCTGCTCCTTCAGACCGAAGGCGTAGTTGCCGCGGCCGTCGAAGCTGTTGCCGTTAATGCCGCGGAAGTCGCGGACACGGGGCAGAGCAACGTTGAACAGGCGGTCAACGAACTCGTACATACGCTCACCACGCAGGGTGACCTTTGCGCCGATGGGCATGCCCTGGCGCAGTTTGAAGTTTGCAACGCTCTTCTTGGCCTTGCAGACAACGGCCTTCTGGCCGGTGATCTGGCCCAGGTCAGCGACGATAGCATCGATAACCTTGACGTTCTCTTTTGCCTCGCCGGCAGCCACGTTGATGATGACCTTATCCAGCTTGGGAATCTGCATCACGCTCTTGTAGCCGAACTTTTTGTTCAGGGCCGGAGCGATCTCATTGACATACTGTTCTTTCAAACGTGCCATAATTAACTCCTCCCTTACAGTTCAGCACCGCACTTGCGGCAGATACGGACGTTCTTGCCATCCTTAACGGAATGGCCCACACGGGTGGCCTTGCCGCATTTGGGGCAAACGGGCATGACCTTGCAGGCGTAGATAGCGCCTTCGGCCTTAACGATGCCGCCCTGCTCGCCCTGACGGCGCGGCTTGACGTGCTTGGTAACCATGTTCAGGCCTTCGACAATGACCTTACCCTCTTTGGGGCTGGTCTGCAGAACCTTACCGGTCTTGCCCTTGTCCTTGCCAGAGATGATCATCACGTTGTCGCCGGTTTTAACATGAAGATTATTCATTCTAAAACCTCCTTACAGCGATTCGGGAGCCAGGGACAGGATCTTGGTGTAGCCGGCGTCGCGGAGTTCGCGAGCGACGGGTCCAAAGATACGGGTGCCCTTGGGGCTCTTGTCGGCCATAACGATAACGGCGGCGTTCTCATCGAAACGGATGTAGGAACCGTCGTCACGGCGCAGGCCCTGCTTGCTACGGACGATAACGGCCTTGACCACATCGCCCTTCTTAACGGTGCCGCCGGGAGCAGCCTTCTTCACGCTGCAGACCACGACGTCGCCGATGTTTGCGTATCTCTTGCGGGTACCGCCCAGTACACGGAAGCACATTAACTCCTTGGCACCGGTGTTGTCGGCCACTTTGAGATAAGTTTGCATCTGAACCATCTTTCAGGTCCTCCTTTCAAAGTACCAGGCTTATTTCGCTTTCTCCAGGATCTTGACGAGACGCCAGTTGACCTGCTTGGAAATCTTGCGGGTCTCCATGATCTCAACGCGGTCGCCGATGCCGGCTTCGTTGTTTTCGTCATGAACCTTGAACTTCTTGGTACGCTTCAAGATCTTCTTGTAGAGGGGGTGCTGAACGCTGTCCTTAACAGCAACAACGATGGTCTTATCCATCTTGTCGGAAACGACAACGCCCACACGGGTCTTTCTCAGATTACGTTCCATGTTTTACCCTCCCTCTTACGCGTTTTTAACGTTCTTCTCTGCCATGATGGTCATCACGCGGGCGATGTCCTTCTTCACAGCATCGATGCGAACGGGGTTATCCAGCTGGTTGATGGCGTGCTGAAAGCGCAGGTTGAAGAGCTCGGCCTTCAGGTCCTTGAGCTGCTTGTTCAGTTCGACATCGGTCATTTCACGCAGTTCCTTGGCTTTCATTCAGCGTCACCCTCCTTTACGGTGTCAAGCTCTTCGCGCTTGACAAATTTGCAGCGGATCGGCAGCTTGTTGCTGGCCAGGCGCAGAGACTCACGAGCGGTAGCCTCATCAACGTCGGCGAGCTCAAACAGCACGCGGCCCGGCTTAACCACAGCAACCCAGTACTCCGGGCTGCCTTTACCAGAACCCATTCGGGTGCCGGCCGGCTTTTCAGTAACGGGCTTATCGGGGAAGATCTTGATCCAGACCTTGCCGCCACGCTTGATATAACGAGTCATAGCAACACGAGCAGCTTCGATCTGGTTGGAAGTGATCCATGCCGGCTCCAGAGCAACCAGACCGTACTGGCCCTGGTTGACAGTGTTGCCACGCATGGCCTTACCGGTCATGCGGCCACGCTGAACGCGGCGGTATTTAACACGCTTCGGCAGTAACATTACTGTTTGCCTCCTTCCTTCTTAGCAGGGGCTTTGGCGCCCTTCAGGATCTCGCCTTTGTAGATCCAAACCTTGACGCCGACCTTGCCGTAGGTGGTGTTGGCCTCGGCGAAGCCATAGTCGATATCAGCGCGCAGGGTCTGCAGGGGGATGGTGCCCTCATGGTAGCTCTCAACGCGGGCGATATCAGCGCCAGCCAGACGGCCGGAGCAGGTAACCTTGATACCCTTGGCAGGCACGCCGCCGCGGGGCTGCATTGCATTGCGGATAACCTGCTTCATAGCGCGGCGGAACGCAATGCGGCGCTCCAGCTGGGAAGCAACATCCTCAGCAACCAGCTGAGCGTTGGTGGTGGTGCCCTTAACCTCAACAATGTTCAGGTTAACGTTCTTGCCGGTCAGCTTAGCCAGCTGCTTTTCGATCTTTGCGCTCTCAGCGCCGCCCTTGCCGATAACGATGCCCGGCTTGGCGCAGAAGACGTTGACCTTAACGCGGGGGGTGCCGGTCTGGCTGTCCACGGTGCGCTCGATCTCGATCTTGGGAACGCCAGCAGCGTACAGCTGCTTCTTCAGGGTCTTGCGGATCTTGTGATCCTCAACGAGGGTGTCGCCGAATTCCTGCTTAGAGGTAAACCAGCGGCTGTCCCAATCTTTAATAACGCCCACGCGCATGCCATGGGGATTAACTTTCTGGCCCATTTGTTTACCTCCTTAGTTTTTCTCTTTCAGCACAACAGTCATGTGGCTGGTGCGCTTCAGGATGCGGTATGCACGGCCCTGTGCGCGCGGCATAATGCGCTTCAGGGTCGGGCCGGGGCAGACATAGCATTCCGCAACATACAGGTTGTTGCGGTCCATATCAAAATTGTTTTCCGCGTTAGCGGCAGCAGAGTTCACCAGTTTGAGAAGGGGCTCACAAGCGGCCTTCGGGGTGTACTGCAGAATCGCCTGAGCTTCAGCCAGCGGCTTATTACGGATGAGATCCATCACGATAGAAACCTTGCGGGGGCTGATGCGGGCGTAACGGAGCGTTGCCCGTGCTTCCATGTTGTGTTCCTCCTCTCTTATTTGGCGACGGTCTTACCGCCGCCGTGGCCAGTGAACTTGCGGGTGGGAGCAAACTCACCCAGTTTGTGGCCAACCATATCCTCAGTAACGTATACGGGCACATGCTTGCGGCCGTCATGGACAGCAAAGGTGTGGCCGACGAATTCGGGGAAGATGGTGGAGGAGCGGCTCCAGGTCTTGACGACGCTCTTCTTACCGGCCTCGTTCATCGCTTCAACTTTCTTCATCAGAGAATCCGCGACGTAAGGGCCCTTTTTGGTGCTACGAGACATATCTTATTTCCTCCCTTAACCGTTGGCGCGCTTCACAATGAACTTGTTGGAGCGAGCATGATGTTTGCGAGTCTTGAGACCCATTGCCGGCTTGCCCCACGGGGTGCGCGGGCTGTCGTGACCAACCGGGGCGCGGCCTTCGCCACCGCCGTGCGGGTGATCGCAGGGGTTCATGACGGAACCACGGCTGCCGGGGCGAACGCCCATGTGGCGCTTGCGGCCAGCCTTGCCCAGGTTGACGTTCTCGTGGTCGAGGTTGGAAACAACGCCGATGGTGGCGATGCAGTTAACGGGGATGTTGCGCATCTCGCCGGAAGGCAGGCGAACCAGTGCATAACCGTTCTCCTTAGCCATCAGCTGAGCCATAACACCAGCGGAGCGGACCAGCTGGCCGCCCTTGCCCGGGTAGAGCTCGATGTTGTGGATCATGGTACCGACAGGGATGTTCTCAAACGGCAGAGCGTTGCCCGGCTTGATATCGGCGGTGGGGCCAGCCATAACCTTATCGCCAACCTTCAGGCCGTCCGGAGCCAGAATGTAGCTCTTGGCGCCGTCTTCGTACTCAACGAGAGCGATGAAAGCGGAGCGGTTCGGGTCATACTCAAGGGTCTTGACCGTTGCGGGAACGCCGAACTTGTTGCGCTTGAAATCGATCACGCGGTACTTGGTGCGGTTGCCGCCGCCGTGATGGCGAACGGTGATCTTGCCGGTGTTGTTGCGGCCGGCATGCTTCTTGTTGGGCTCCAGCAGGCTGCGCTCGGGTGCAACCTTGCTCAGCACGCTGTAGTCAGTAACAGTCATGCCGCGGCGGCCCGGGGTAGTCGGCTTGTACTTTTTGATAGCCATTGTGGTACTCCTTTTTGATCTTATGACTTATTATCGGGGTCATATCCCCATATGTGGCCCCTCGGCGGGGCCATGCGCCCGGCGTTTACCGGGCGGCAACCAATTAGACCATGCTGTTGAAGAACTCGATCTCCTTGGAGTCGGGCTTCAGGGTAACGATGGCCTTCTTGGAAGCGGCAGTGTAACCAGCATGCATGCCCTGGCGGCGGTAACGGCCGCGGACGCTGATGGTGTTGACCTTAGCAACCTTCACGCCAAACAGCTCTTCGACTGCCTGAGCAATCTCAACCTTGGTGGCGTTGGTAGCAACCTTGAAGGTGTACTTCTTATCGGCAATGCCTGCCATGGAGTTCTCGGTGATGACGGGGGCGAGAACGATATCCTGTGCGAACTTCATCACGCATATACCTCCTCAAGTTTCTTGGCGGCGTCCAGGCTGACGATCAGCTTGTCGGCGTTCACAACGTCGTAGGTGTTCACACCGTCAACAGCAGTCTTGACACCGGGGATGTTGGCAGCGGAAGCAACGAACTTGACATCAGCGGTATCGTTGAGGATCAGGTTCTTCTTGCCGGCGCCGACAGCAGCCAGGAAAGCAACAACGGTCTTGGTCTTGAACTCGTCAGCAGCGATCTTGTCAACGACGATCAGGTTGCCGTTGGCAGCCTTGTCAGACAGGGCGCTGAGCAGAGCCAGGCGCTTGACCTTCTTGTTGATGGTGTAAGAGTAATCACGCGGCTTGGGGCCGAGAGCAACACCACCGTGGGTCCACTGCGGAGCGCGGATAGAACCCTGACGTGCGTGGCCGGTGCCCTTCTGGCGCCAAGGCTTTTTGCCGCCGCCGCGGACTTCCTTGCGGATCTTGGTGTTCTGGGTGCCCTGGCGCTGGTTGGCCAGGAAGTTGACGACTGCCTCGTGGACAGCCTTCTCGTTCGGGGTGATCCCGAACACGGCGTCGGAAAGCTCAACGGTGGAAACTTTCTTGCCGCTCATATCAACGACATCAAATTTAGCCATTGTGTTTTCCTCCTTTACGCTTTGACGCTGTCACTGACGCAAACCACAGAACCCTTCGGGCCGGGGATGGCGCCCTTGATGGCGATCAGGTTGTTTTCGGCATCGACTTTAACGATGCTCAGGTTCTGAACGGTCACGCGCACAGCGCCCATGTGGCCGGGCAGACGCTTGCCCTTGAACACGCGGGACGGGGTGGAGGTGGAGCCGTTAGAGCCGGCATGGCGGGCAACGGGGCCGGTGCCGTGGCTCTCGCGCAGGCGGTGCTGGCCAAAGCGCTTGATAACGCCCTGATAGCCCTTACCTTTGCTGGTGCCGATGACGTCGACCTTATCGCCAGCAGTGAAAACGTCAGCCTTGAGGATATCGCCGACGTTCATGCCGGAAATATCGTCCAGACGGAACTCACGAAGGGTGCGCTTCGGAGCGACGTCTGCTTTGTCGAAGTGGCCTTTGGCTGCCTTGTTGACCTTCTTGGCGCTCACTTCGCCAAAGCCAAGCTGGACTGCCTCATAGCCGTCGGACTCGACGGTTTTCTTCTGCACGACGGTGCAGGGGCCGGCTTCGATGACGGTTACGGGAACGACCTTGCCGTTTTCATCAAACAGCTGGGTCATGCCCAGTTTCTTGCCAATGATACCTTTTTGCATTTGTGTAAATCCTCCTGTAAAGGTTATTGGTTGGCGGCGGGTTGTCCGCCAACATGACCTCTCCGCTTAATGAACGTTTTATGCGGATCGTGTCTGAATTCATTCAGCATGGGAACGCGGGTCCGGCGGTTAATGGATCACGGCCATTCGGGCCGGGGTTCCGGTTCCCGCCTGATTGCATCAGAGCTTGATCTCGATGTCAACGCCAGCGGGGAGCTGCAGGCTCATCAGAGCCTCGACCGTCTTGTTGGACGGCTTCAGAATGTCGATCAGACGCTTATGGGTGCGGGTCTCAAACTGCTCACGGCTGTCCTTGTACTTATGAACAGCGCGCAGGATGGTGACGATTTCCTTGTCGGTCGGCAGGGGGATCGGGCCGGACACGCGAGCGCCAGTGCGCTTTGCGGTCTCCACGATCTTTGCTGCAGCGGCATCGATCAGGGATGCATCATAGCTCTTCAAACGGATTCTGATTTTTTCTTTGACTGCCATTAGATTCGCCTCCTAAAAATTTGTGTTGCCTTAGGCGGCCGATAAATTACACACGCTTCCGGGTGTTCAATAGTTTCGCATCAGAAAATCCGGTGAACCGCGCACCGCAGTTCCCCCGGAGAAATACATCGCAAAAACTATGGAAATTGGTCCGTGCCGCAGAATGCAGCGCCGTACATATCCCTTCGCATTCGTAATTCTTTCGCCCGGTTCTAAGATCGGACATACTCCGCGGAAAAACCCGTCCGCCCCTATGGGAGCAGCGGCAACCTCCCGCATCAACGCATATCGTGGCTGGTGCCGAACGCCCGTTCTACACCAGCCGTTCGCAGCCAAGAAGTATGATACCACAATATACCGTAAATTGCAAGTGTTTTTTCAGCAAATCGTAAAATATTTTTTGAAAAATTCTGCATTTTGCCGAAATTCATTATCCCGGCCCTTTCCGGCATTTTCCTCTTTGGGGGTATCATCTTCTACCGTGGTATATTATACACGTTCCTGCGCAAAAAGCAAGGGTCGTTTCACGCATATTTTGCCTGGCATGGTGCATTTTCTGTTGTCTTGGAGTTGTTGGGATTTTTGGCGAAGAAATGTTATCTTTTGGAGCGGTTAGAGTTTCCCAGGAGAGAAACAGCCTGTATCAGGGCATGTTTATATTTTTTTCCTATATAAGGAACAACGCCTCGGGACAATGCAAACATCGTCCCCTACAAATTATTTGCAGCGTTCGCAACATGCAGCAAGGTTTCTCCGCGGCGGGATGAGGGCATCCCGCCCTACAGGACATTTTATTGTCTATTGCTTATAGCCAAATATTCTGTAGAGAACGGTCTTGACCGTTCCAGCGTTTTATAATACATTTCGCATAAAATCTCGTTGCAAAACTCCACTTTCCTTTAAGCTGTGGTTCCCAGCAGCCAACCTAAAGAACATTTGTAGGGGCCGTTGCTCGCATCGGCCCGCGGGAACTCACTTGCCGCCAAATATCCCACCTCAGTCAAGCCACCATCTAAAAAGTCAGGGCCGTGCTTTTCTGCACAGCCCTGACTTTAACTTATCTTCCTTATGGCAACACCGCACAATTCCCGCCTTACGGCTTAAGCACCGCTCCGACGGCTGCGGAACGGCATCTGCGTTGCCAAAATGCTCGATAAGACATCCAGTATTATCTGCGCTTTTGGCCTAGCAGCTGCCGCACCTCGCTCGCCGTATCGGCACTTAGAATTATGCGGTATTGCCCTTATAATATTATATACGCTTTACTTCGGTGCAATCAATGCGCCGGTGCGGCTGTCGAACCAATACCGGATGCCATCAATCATCACAACACCTTTCGCCATTGCGCCGGTGATGGGGTCAAAGTAGAAGCGGTCCACGCCCTGGGTATCCCAGCCTTTGATCATGTGGCCGTCTGCATCATAGCGCACCCACTTGCCACCATTGGATTCCTGGTAAACATCTTTGCTCACGGCTTTTTTGCCGTTGTCCACCGCATCCAGCCAATACCAGGCGTCGCTGGCAAGATCATAAATTTCCTTGCCGCGGCCCTCGGTCCCCTGGCGAATACCGCCCTCGTACCAGTAGTCGCCCACTTCGGTATGCAGCCACTGGCAGTCCAGCATGGTTCCCATGATGGGGTCAAAGCCGTACTGCACATCATCCAGCAGCAAGGCACCCTTGGCCATAGCGCCGGTGATCTGGTCAAAATAGTAGGTGCCGTTTTCGTTCACATCCCAGCCTTTTACCATGTGGCCGTTTTCATCGTAACGCACCCACTTGCCGCCGTTGGATTCCTGATAAACGTCCTTACTGGCTGCCATTGCGCCGTTCTGGATATTATCCAGCCAATACCAGGCATCGCTGGCGGGGTCATAAATCTCTTTACCGCGGTAGCTGGAATCGTATGGATTGTAACCCTGGCGCTTCCAGCTTTCAAACCAGTAGCGCTTGCCGCCCCATTCCAGCCAGAACAGGCCATCCGGGCCGCTGCTGCGGCTGCCATTCACCGTATTAAAGGTAAAGGATGTTCCGCAGATCGTCTGCTTACCATACAGCATTTTGCCGTTGGTCAGGCTGTAAAACACCTGGCGGCCATCCGGCAGCACCACAGGCCCGCGGCACTGGGCACCGGTCTTTTCATCGTAATAGTACCAGCCGCCGTGCTCCAGACATTCGCCAAATGCCATGCAGCCATTTTCATCAAAGTAGCAGAGCCGGTCTTCATCCAGCTGCACCTTGCGGTTTTCCGCGCGGGCTCCGCTATCGTCCGGGTCCAGCCAGTAGCGGCAGCCTGTATTGGGGTCGGTGAACTCCAGGCCGCCTTTCTGCAAGCCCTGGCGTTCGCCATCCACATACCAGTAGTGTTTGCCGTTTTCTTCATACCAGCCGTTGCGTGCCTTATCGTCGATTATGACATTCACGGTAGCGGAAGCAGCGCCCGCCCGAACCGTCAAGGTCGTTTTCCCGTTCTGCACGCCAGTCACCACAAAAGTCCCTGCGTAAGTACCAATTTCAGCTTTCGCAACTGTAGGGTCATCCACCGTCACCCGCACGGTATCGCAGGCACTGGCAGGGGTCAGGCGGAAGGTATACTTTTTGTTCTGCCCTGCCCCCAGTTTAACGGCGTTATCGTTCAAGCCGCCAAGGGTCATACTGTCAGCCTGGTTGCCTCGGCGGACAAATTCATCGTCAAACCGCTTTGTCATATACGCCGTGCGCTGGGCGATCCAATCCTGCAGTTTGTCAACATCCTGCTGCCAGGTGCCGCTCTCATCCGCACGCGCGGTGCCGGGCTGATCTTTCAGATCCCAGCGGACAAATTCCATCCTGGCGGAGTTTTCCAGCGTGCTGCGGTAATCGTTGCAGGTTTCGCTCCAATTTTCCAGCAGAGGGCGCATGGTGTGCTGGTAGCGCTCCTGCACTACTTCACGGAACTGCTGGCATTTCATCAGCTCAGTGAACCAGGTCAGCGAGATTTCCCCGCGCTGCTGGTCCTGAATGTTCATGGCATAGTCGGCATGTGGATCGCTGACGCCATAGCTTTCATCTTCATTGTTCAGGGCGGAGTCATAGTCCCACACGGGGCCCATATGCAGCACATCGTCGGCACCGTCCCGGTAGCAGAAGGTACTGCTTTTGAAGGTATCCCAGTTTTCGACCCATTCCGAAATGAGGTAATAATCCGCAAAGCTCTGCACATCAATTTTGGAGCTGATGATGTTCCAATCTTTATCAGATGCGTACAGTACATCTTCAAATTCATCCAGCGCCGTTTCAAAGCCGGACCAGGCTTTCAGGGTGGCAGAGTCCTGCTCGTCCAAGTCATCGGCGGCGGAATCCTTTAAAGTAAAGTGGGTGCCGCTCTGGTTGCCGGTAAACCAGTACTCTTCACCATTATAATAAATGTTGTCCGCTTCAGCCAGGATGCCATCCGCCTGCTCCAGTTCCACGCGGTTAGTGCCCACCTGCACTTTTTCGCACAGCAGGTAGCAGCCCTGATAGCTGCCATCGATCCACACATCCACCCAGCGGCCATCCGGAGCCCATTCGCCCATGGCGTTGGCAAGGTCATACACTGCCTTGTTGCGCATCATGGAAGTATCCTGCCGGTTGGCGATCAGCAGCCAGGTTTTGGCTTTATCCATGCCCAATACCTTGGCTTTGCTGCTGAGCTTGAACTGGTAGGGACGCTTGTCCAGCGTCCAGGTGGTGTTGCCGCGGCCCTTGAACTCAACATCGGTATCGGTCAGGTCGCTCCCGCCTGCCTGGCTGATCGTCACGCTGTTGCCCTTGTATTTGACATCCTTGGAGCCAGCCTGGATTTCATCCAGGGTCACATCGTTCAGGGTAAAGGATACGCTGGGCAGCTGGGATTTGTACAGTTCCACCCGCGCCGCTTTGCCATCCGTAAAGGTCAGGTTCAGGGTTTCGATGTTGGTAAAATCGCCGCTGACAGTGGTTCCGTCCACAGTCAGTCCCTCTGCATCCGCGGCGGCCAGCTCGGCACCAGTTTCAATCGTAAGAGCTGCCATGTCCGTATTGACGGGCAAGAAGAGGCGGTACGCTTCATCAATAAACTGTGCCGTGCAGTCTGCTGCCGTAACGGTCAGTGATGCTGCGGTTTCCCCCGTTGCCACTTCCTGCGCATCAGTCTGCTGATACACCGGTGCTTCTTCTGCTTCGGTCACATCCTGTGCTTCGTCTGCCCATTCTGTGGGGTCGGGCTGGGCTGCGGTTTCCGGCGTGGCCTGTTCCGCCATTGCCGGGAGTGCCGCCCCGCAGGCAAAAGCCGCTGCCAGCAGCAGCGCTGTCATTTGTTTCAACAATCCGTTTTACCCCTTTCCACTTTCCGCATCCAAGTGTTTTTTTCTTGCATTAACCGTATCAGTTTACCACATCCATCCCAAACAGGCAAGTAATCGCAGGCAAAAATAACGTTCTGGCAAAATAAACCCGGCACAAACTTAAAAATTTGTGCCGGGTGCCATTTTGGATTTTATTAAGATATATCTGAAAACAAAGGAAATAACGGGTATTTCGCAAACACAAGCAGGATGTAAGGCATAGAGCCGCAGGAATCCTTTGTGGCTTCCAAGGCTTTTTAACGCAAAATCCGGCTGCGTTTGTAGAAACAGACGATATTTTCGACTTTTCTGATACACCCCAGTTTTACTTTGGGCAATACCGCATAATTCTAAGTGCCGATACGGCGAGCGAGGTGCGGCAGATGCCAAGCCAAAAGCACAGATAATACTGGATGCTGCAAAGGTGAGCGCCGCCAGTGGCGGAAACAGCGAACCGAAGCAGGGGCAGCGGTCGCAGAGTGCGAGGGGCTTTTGCCCCCGAAGCACGATGCGGGTACCGCAACCCGACATTATCGAGCATTTTGGCAACGCAGATGCCGTGCCGCAGCCGCCGGAGCGGTGCTTAAGCCGTTAGGCGGGAATTGTGCGGTGTTGCCTTTGTTTCTTTTTCCACTGCCGGTTCAAAGCGGTACAGCTGGGCGCTGTAGGGGGCAAGTGTCAGCTTTACGCTGCCGGTGGTTGTTTTGCTGCGCAGGGCTTTGGGGCGGGCGGTCCTGCCGCCAAAGCAGTTCCAATCGCTGTTCAGCAGCGGGGTGATCTTGCCCTTGCCGGGCAGGGTCAGCTCATAGTCTTTCAGCTCGGTATCACCAAAGTTGAACGCCGCAAACACGGTGGCTTCCTGCCCTTTGCGCAGGATGGCGCAGGCATCCAGTTCCGGGTGGTCGCAGTCCAGCCACAGGAAATGGTCCGGGTTGTATTCTCCGCTCCAGAACGCATCATATTTCCGGTACAGTTCGTTCAGGGTGCGGCGGTAGTTGGCGAAGGCCTCGTGGATGGGGTAATCCAGCAGCAGCCAGTCCTGCTCGCGGCTTTCATCGTATTCCCGCAGCTGGCCAAACTCGTTGCCCATAAAGTCCAGCATCTTGCCAGGGTGAATTGCCATATACAGATAGAGCGCACGCCCCTGGGGGAACTTATCCTCATACTCGCCGTACATCTTTTGCAGGATAGTCGCCTTGCCATGAACATTTTCATCATGGCTGAACGGCAGGATGTAATGCTCCCGCCAGAAATACATCATCGAGAAAGTCAGCTTGCCCAGGTTGGATTTGCGTTCTTCCGGTGTTTTTTTGAAGTAGTCCAGCGTATCGTTCATCCAGCCAAGGTCCCACTTGTAGTCAAAGCCCAGACCGCCGTGTTCCACGGGGGCGGTCACTTTTTCAAAGTTGGTGGAATCCTCGGCAATCAGCATGGCGGTGGGGTAGCGCTGCTGCAACCCCTGGTTCATATTCTTCAAGAATTCCAGGGTAGAGCCGTTCACACCGCGGGCGGGGTCGCCCTGCCAGTAGATCAGGCGGCTGACGGCATCCATGCGCAGGCCGTCTGCGTGGAAGGTGCGCAGCCAGTAATCAGCGGCCGACTGCAAAAAGCAGCGGATTTCGCCGCGGGAGTGCATGAAATTGCAGCTGCCCCATTCGCTCTCCCCCACCGCTGCGGCGGGGTATTCGTACAAAGCGGTGCCGTCAAAGTGTTTCAGGCCGTATTCATCCACAGCGAAGTGGACCGGCACAAAGTCAAAGATCACGCCAATGTCCGCCGCGTGGCAGGCATCGATCAGGGTACACAGCTCGTCCGGCGTGCCGTAACGGCTGGTGGGGGCAAAAAAGCCGGTGGTCTGGTAGCCCCAGCTGCCGTCAAAGGGGTATTCGCTCAGCGGCATCAGCTCCAGGTGGGTGTAGCCGTTTTCTTTCAGGTAGGCGGGCAACTGTTTGGCCAGTTCAGAATAAGTATAGGGGGTGCCATCCTCCTTGCAGCGCCAGCTGCCTGCCTGTGCTTCGTAAATGTTCAGCGGAGCATCAAAGTTCTTGCTGCGCTTTGTCATCCAGGCGGAATCCGTCCACTGACAGGTGGGTGCGCCCCACACAATGCTGCGGCCATCGGGGCGCAGTGTCATGGCCGTACCGTAAGGGTCGCAGTGGTCCACCACACTGCCGTCTGCGCCACACACACGGTATTGGTAGCAGGTGCCGCGCGTTACCCCGGCAGCGTCTGCCTCCCAGCAGCCGGAATAGCTGCGGTGCATCTGCCATTCTGCCCAGCTGCCATCGCTCAGGCCGCTGGTGATAACCTTTACATCCCGTGCAGATGGTGCCCACACAGCAAAGTGGGTCCCGCCCTCATAGGGGTGCGCACCAAAAAAGGTATCCGCGTCAAACTCCCTGCCGGTATAAAACCCCTGAATATTCATAAAGCATATTCCTTCCTTTTATATAGTAGCATAATAATGCAGCACCGGCAGCCGCCGGGCCGTGCAGTGGGCATCTATTGTTTCTTTCCAAATTATCTTCTACAAAAAATTATACCATGCCTTGCGGCATGGTACAATTAACAGTTGTTCGACTTTGTGTTCAAAAACTCTGCATCAGATATGCAGCACCATCTTGGCCACGTTGAAGTAGATCAACAGCGTGGTGGTATCCACGATGGTAGTGATCAGGGGCGAAGCCATGACCGCCGGGTCGATCTTGAACTTTTCCGCAATCACCGGCAGCAATACGCCGATCAACTGGGAAAGCAACACGGTAAAGATCAGGGTGACGCAGACGGCCAGCGCCACCGGAGCCGCGATGCGGTCCAGCAGCAGCATTTTGAAAAAGTTGCATACGGCCAGCGTCACGCCGCACATCAGGGCCACGCGGCATTCACGCCAGATAATACGCGGCAGATCGTGGGGGGCAATATCGCCCACCGCCATGCTGCGGATGATGGTGGAGGTACTCTGGCTGCCCGCGTTGCCGCCCGCATCGGTCAACATAGGGATATAGGCGGTCAGCACAGTAACGGCGGCCAGCGCGCTTTCATACCCGCGGATCACCAGGCTGGAGAAGGTTGCGCTGAGCATCAGGAACAGCAGCCAGGGGATACGGCTTTTGTAAACATCCAGCATGGACTGCTTGAAATATGGCTTATCGCTGGGGGTCATAGCGTTCATCTTCGCGATGTCTTCGCTGGCCTCATCCTGCAAAATACTGATAGCGTCATCAACCGTCAGGATACCAACCAGGCGGTTCTCTTTATCCACCACCGGCAAAGCCAGGTAGCCGTACTTTTCAATCAGCTGGGCGGCATCCTCACGGTCAGTGCTGGTTACAACGCTGACCACATTGGGGTTCATCAGCTCTTCAACCGGGCGCTGCTCGTTCTTTTCCAGCACCAGGGCACGCAGGCTGACCACGCCAACCAGGGTACGGTCCTTGCGGGTAACGTAACAGTTGTTGATGGTTTCCTTATCAATGCCGTTCTGGCGGATGGCGTCCATGGCGCTGCGCACGGTCCAATCGGGGGCAAGCTCCATGAACTCGGTCGTCATAACGCCGCCGGCGGAATCTTCCGGGTATTTGAGCAGTTCGTTGATCATCTTGCGGGTGTCCGGCTCTGCCTGGGCCAGGATACGCTTAACCACGCTGGCAGGCATTTCCTCCACAAGGTCGGTGGCATCGTCCACGCACAGCTCCTCCACCACGCTCTTCAGCTCGCGGTCAGTCAGGCCGCGGATCAGCGCTTCCTGCGTTTCGGGGCCAAGCTCCGCAAACACATCGGCCGCCAGGTCCTTAGGGCACAGACGGAACAGCACCGGCATTTTTTCTTCGGGCAGGTCCTCAAACACGGCGGCAAGATCCGGCGCGTTCATGGTAGACATGACATCACGCAGGCTCTGGTACTTTTTGGCATCGTCAAGGCTGGCCAGCATCTGGCGCAGCACAGCAATGGTGTTGTTTGCCATAAAAAATCCTCCCTGTGCAGCCGTTGTTTCAACGCAGACGCACAAGGAGGGTGAAATCTTTCAAAATGAAGCAAGCGTGCCGTGCGCTAAAAATGCGCACACAAACAGCAAGTGGCTCCGCATAGAGCCACCGCCTGCACCTCTGCACCGAAACAACGGTTGCCATTATATTCAGTTTTACATCGGTTCACAGGACTACCGGGAATCTCCATGCTTAACCACCTGCCTTTTGTGTTGGATTTTTATCATCACGGTTCCATGTTTTGCTGCAAAAGCGCTATGAAACCATTTAAACTTTACCATTCCACCGCGGGTTAGTCAACCCTTTTTGTGTGTTCTATATAAAAAAATAATGTCCGCAGGCTGGTAATTTCTGCCGCAGGAATTTTGGGGGCAACATAGCACAAAAAAAGCCCCCGCACCCAATCGGATGCAGGGGCTTGCTTTGGCCAGCTCAGCAATTTTCAGCGCAGGCAAAAACTTCAACTTCCGTGTCAAAGCCATTGACCAGGTTAATGCTGTAAGCGATCTGAGCCATACGTTCCAGAATTTTTTTCATAACTGATATACTCCTCTCGGCACGGCAGCTTTCCCGGCTGCGGTGCAGGTGCCGCCCTCTATTGCAGCTCCGTCAAGTTTTCTTTCTTGACGGCTCTATCATATCAGTTATGCACAAATAATTTGTTATCTATTTGTGAATTATGCTGTAAATTTGGGACATTTTCCGGTTTTACAGGTTTCACAGCCCAGTTTTCACCGCCTTTTTGTGTATTTTCACCTCGCTGCACACGCCCGCTGCACATCATTTTTGAATGCAGCAATTAAAAAGGGGCTGCCCCTGCACGGTTCCCCGTGCAAAGACAGCCCCAGTAAAAGCTGTTTTGGTTGATTATGCCATCAGTTCCTTTACGGTTGCAGCGATCTTTTCATCCTTGCAGTCTGCAAAGAAATGCTCGGCAAAATGCTCCCCGGCAAAAGCGCCCTTGACCAGATCGTGATCCAGATCTTTCAGGATATCGCACAGGTCACGGAACGCCACGGAACGCACGCCGTCCAGGATCTTCTTGTTGCGCTGTTCGGGCACAACGCGCTCCTTCGGGTAGCCCTGACCATGGCCAAAGCCGAACAGTTTTTCAAACACATATTCCAGGTTCAGCTCGCCGCCCCAGCCAAAGCCTTTGGCAAACGGCAGGGCAACAGCATTGCCATCGTTCACATGAGCAAAGGTATAGGCATCCACGGGATCTTCCACATGGCCGCAGATCACGCCGGGGAAGCTGTTCAGCGCCAGCATGGCACCCTCGCCGGTGCCGCAGCCGGTGATAACATAATCCGCTGCGCCGGAATTCAGCAGCACCGCTGCCAGAATGCCGTTCTGCACATAGGTCAGTTGGGCGGCATCATCGGCTGCGTACATACCATAGTTGACAACCTCATGGCCCATCGGCTCCACAACCTTGCGCAGGGTGGCTTCGATCAGGGCGTTCTTGGCGGCCTGGCTGTTTTCATTGATCAGTGCAATTTTCATGGCTTGATTTCTCCTGTTTATTGTATCCTTGAAGGGAGCAGGGTCGTCTGCAGTGGCAATCCCATTTATCACATTACAAGTTCGCGAAAATATTTGGTATTCACTGTCTGATCCGCTTCGGCCAATTTGGCAATGCAGCCATCCAGTGTTTTGGCAATATCATCCAGCGTATGCCATCTGGCGGCTTCGGGCTTGACGTACTGCTCCAGATATGGGGCGACCTCGGTATGGGAACAAGCGCCTTCGATCAGATAGGCACCGTCCCTGGCTGGCTGGGTCTGCGGGGCATAATCCTCCGCGCTGGCCAGCATCACCAGTTGGAAATCCCCCTTGCGGCCGCGGCCGCCCACCAGCAGCCGCACCCCAACTGGGGCACAGGGCGTTTGCTGGGCTGCCTGCTGCAATACCTTGACTGCCTTTTCCAGCGTCATATACTGCACATCGTATTCATCCAATTTATTGATGATCTGGGCTGCTGCCACAGCATCCCCTGCAAAGCCGACCAGCACGTTGCGGTTCAGCTTGCGCACTTTGGGCAGTGCATCCGTCAGCACCTTGATTTTGCCGTCTGTGATCGGTTCTTCCACCATGCGACCATCGCTGACCATGGCACAGAACGCCGTACCACATACTGCAAGAATTGCGCTCATGTTATCGTTCCTTCCTGTTCCGCCGGGTTGTCGGCGGTGTATCTATCTGTATCTTACCATAGTTTTGCCCCAATGGGAAGAGCCGCGCATCAAAAAGCCCAAAAGCCCAAAAGCGGCACAAGCCCAAAGCCTGTGCCGCCTGTATTTCTCAAATCTGCTGGATTACTTGTTCACCTTGATCATGTCATCGCCGGGGTTGACATTGCCGGAAGCAACCACATCCACGCTGGCAAAATCATCGGTGTTGGTAACAACGGTGATAACCACCGCCGGGTGGCCCGCTGCCTTGATCTTATCCAGGTCCATCGTCAGCAGCAGCTGGCCCTTGGTGACCTTGCTGCCCAGCTTGACCTTGGATTCAAAGCCGTCGCCTTTCATTTCCACGGTATCCACGCCCACATGGATCAGCACTTCCACGCCGCCGGGGGTGGTAATGCCAAAGGCATGCAGGGTATCCGGTGCCTGGGTGATCTCGCCGTCACAGGGGGCGTACACCTTGCCCTCCGAAGGGTCAATACCGCAGCCCTGGCCCAGAATGCCCTGTGCAAACACCTCGTCCGGGATATCTTCCATCTTGACAAAAGCACCAGCTGCATCCGCTGCCAGCACAACCGGGAAGGACGGTGCGGCATCCTTCTTTTTGAACATATCAAACAGTCCCATATGAAAATCTCCTTCTGCTCATGGCCCGCTACGCAGGGCGCAGCAAAGCCGGATTTATGCCTTAATTTATCACGGCGCAGCCGCCGCACGCACAGCGCGCACAGCCTGCCATGTGATATCTGCCATTTCATCTACCGTTTCAGGCTTACCGTTTTGCAGCCACAGGTCAATATTGCCAAAGCACCCCTGAACGGCAAATGCCACCATATAGCGCTGCAGCTGGGTTTCTTTCTCCCGCGGGCGCAGGTAGCCAAGACAACTTTCTTCAATCACGCCTTTCAGCCGGTGCACAAATGCAGTATCTCCATTTGTGCCCAGCAATACACTGCAAATACCATCGTTTTCGTCCAGATAACTGAACAGCGCCCTCAAAGCTTCCGGGGTGGAATCTTCTTCCAGCCGCGGCAGGATATCATCCATCAAAAGCTCCAGCGTGTGGATTTGTTCCCGCTCCACATGGTCCATCAGGTCATAAATATCGGTATAATGGAAATAGAAAGTTCCCCGGCTGACGTTAGCCAGTTCGGTCAGCTCCCGCACGGTGATTTCCCGCACCGGTTTTTGCATCAGCAGCGTGATCAATGCATCGGACAAGCGCTTGCGGGTCAGCCGCACGCTGCGGTTCTCCTCACCCTTGCTGTTCATAAGCGTATGTTCCCTTTCCGTCAGGCACCCGCACCGTGCATTCCTGCGCTGGCCGGGCAACTGTTTGGTTAATATCTTAATAGTAAAGCCGCACGGCCTTTTTGTCAAGGAAAAACTGCACTTTTGTATAGATTTGCACCCAAATAGGATTATGTTTTTGTGCGCAGTATACGATTTTGCTGCTTTTTGCGGTTTGCGGCGCTGTGCCCACGGATTTGTGCTATAATCACTGCAGAATCAAAACCAATCAGGAGATGGATATCGTGACTGTTGACCGCCAAAAGGTTCTGGATGCTTTTGCCGCCTATATCAGACCCTATGATGCGCAGGACCCCAAAGTAAGCCTGAAAATCCACCACACTTACCGTGTGGCCGCCCTGTGTGAGCAGATTGGCCGCAGCATTGCGCTGGAGGGCACTGCGCTGGATCTGGCCTGGCTATGCGGCATGCTGCACGATGTCGGCCGCTTTGAACAGCTGCGCCGTTTTGGCACCTTTGATGACAGCAAGAGCATTGACCACGCCCGCGCCGGGGTGCAGGTATTGTTCGAGCAGGGGCATATCCGGGATTACCTGGACGATGATTCCGAGGATGCCATGCTGCGTACCGCCGTGGAATGGCACAGCGCCTACCGTCTGCCGGACGGCCTGGACGAGCGCACCGTAATGTACTGCAACATCCTGCGCGATGCCGATAAAATTGACATCCTGCGGGTCAATGTGGAAACCCCGCTGGAGGATATTTATAATGTAACCACCGCAGAACTGCTGGCCTCCCCTGTTACCCCTGCCGTGCAGCAGGCTTTTTATGAGCACCACGCCGTACTGCGCAGCATAAAGCAGCACCCAGCGGACCACGCGGTGGGGCATTCCTCTCTGGTTTATGAACTGGTTTACCCCGAAAGCCGCTGCATCGTGGCAGACCAGGGCTGGCTGTGGAAGCTGATGGACTTTAAGACACACAATCCCGAAACCGCCACTGCCTTTGCCCTGATGCGGGAACACATGCACCAATGGCTGGCAGAGAACACCTGAACCCTTAAATATTTTGGTGAATCGCGGCGCGGGGTGCCGCTCAAAATATCAGGGTTATTCATACACAAAAAAACGCCGCCGGGCGGGCATGAAAGCAGTTCTTGCGGCCCGGCGGCGGTTTTGTTTTGGCGTATTACTTTTTCTTTTTGTGGGGGATATGCACCTCTGGGATGGCCACGTTTTCGTAGTGGATGTTTTCTTTCTCCCCGGTATCCTGTTGAGCGGCCTGCTCATGTGCTACCTTGCCGGTATGTACTTCCGGTACGGCAACATCTTCATTGCCAACATGATAAACCTGTTCCTTTTTCTTACTCCATTTCCAAAACATACAGATGTTTCCTCCAAGTCATCTCTTGATGCTTTTTCATGCCGTGCACTGCTTTGCACAGCGTGGTTCAAATAAAGTTGATAAAAAATGTGGTAACAAGGCTGTTGATAAAATCCGCAAACAAACTGCCGACCAGGGGGATCAGCAGGTATGCCTTAACTGAGGGTGCATATTTTTCGCACAGGGCCTGCATATTGGCCATGGCGTTGGGGGTTGCGCCCATGCCAAAGCCGCACACGCCGGAAGATATCACCGCAGCGTCATAATCACGGCCCATCACGCGGAACACAATAAAGTTGGTAAACACAAACATCAGCAGCGTCTGGCCAGCCAGCAGGATCAGCAGCGGCAGGGCCAGTTCGGCCAGCTGCCACAATTTCAGGGTAATCATGGCGATACCCAGAAACAGCGAAAGGCTGATACCGCCGATATCGTTGATCTCGCCCATATAGATGGTGATTTTTCCGGTATACTCGCCGATATTGCGCATACAGGCGGCCGCAATCATGGCACCGATATAAATTGGGAAGGTCATGCCGGTCAGCGAGAGCAGCTTGGAAACAACGGTTCCAATGCCGATGGCGATGATCAGCTGGAACACCGCGGAAGGATACATGCTGGCGTGGCGTTCGTGCTTGATTTCTTCTTCCACCAGCAGGCTGTCGTCCTCCTGCACCACGGTATCCAGCAGCTTGTGCTTTTCAATCAGGCGGCGGCCAATGGGTCCGCCGATCATGCTGCCTGCAATCAGGCCATAGGTTGCCGCAGCGGTGCACAGCGTGGTTGCACCGGAAATGCCAAAGTCCTCCAGCACAGGGCCAAAAGCGCCCGCTGTGCCGTGGCCGCCAACCATCGAAATGGAACCGGTGCAAAGGCCCACCAGCGGGCTGATCCGCATCACGTTGGACAGCCCCACCGCCAAAAAGTTCTGGGCCAGAATCAGCGCAATAACCAGGCTCAGAAACACCAGCATGGATTTGCCGCCGCTTTTGAGCACCTTCAGGTTTGCCTGGAAGCCGACCGAGGTAAAGAAGAATACCATGCAGACTTCTTTCAGGATATCATCAAATGTAAACTCCACAATGCCGGTCACATAGCACACGCAGGTGAACACGGCAAACAGCACGCCGCCCACAACGGGCGCAGGGATGCAGAACTTTTCCAGCAGGCTGCATTTTTTACGCAAAAACTTTCCCAACATCAGTACCACGACCGCAATGGCAAGGGTCTGGTACATATCCAGCTCTATGATCATGCTGCGTCCTCCCCTGCTGCCATGCCGTTCTCCTGATAATACGCCGCCGCACCGGCGTGGACCGGTACCCCAATTTTATCCGCGGGGCCCAGCTCCAAGGGGAGGCCAAGCTCTGTCTGCAGGGTATCCACCCCGTCATACAGCGTCTTGGTCAATGCTTTTACGGTGTTTTCCGAAAGTTCATCACTTGCCAGCAGCACGGCCTTGACCCCAATGGTCGGCACATCCTGGTCCTGGCCATTGTAGCTGCCCGCCGGGATCACGCCCTGGCTGTACGCCGGATAAGCGGCCAGCAGACGGGCCGCTGCGCTGCCATCCACCGGCAGCAAGGCAATGCCGCAGCTGTTTGCCAGTTCTTCAATCATCTCGGTCTTTACGCCGGACGTACAGAACAGCGCGTCGATCTCACCGCTTTGCAGCTGCTTGGCCGCATCGGTGTAGTTCAGGTTGACCTCCTTGACCAGCTTTTCGTCCAGGCCATAAGCCGCCAGAATCTGTTTGGCGTTCTGCTCCGTGCCGGATTCTTCCTCGCCAATGCTGACGGTCTTGCCTTGCAGCTCCTCCACGGTGTTGATGCCGGAATCTGCCCGCACAACAATATGGCATTCTTCCTGATACAGTACCGCCATGGTGCTGAAGTTATTTTCTACCTCAGATTCCGCAAAAGCGCCGGTTTGGTTGTAAGCATCCTGGGCCATATCCGCCTGTACCACCGCCATCTGCAGGTACCCGCTGGACAACAGCCGCAGGCTTGCCGCCGAACCGGCGGTTTCACGCACTTCCAACTTCCGACCGCCGTTCTGGGCCTGCAGGGCGGCGTAATCCTCACCAAATACCTGGTACACGCCGCCGATGCCGGCCACACCCAAACGGATGGTTTTGTCGCCGCACGCAGCCAACAGCAGCACCATCATCAGTGCCGCCGCAAGCGCAAGGGCGATTCTTTTTTTCTTCTTCATCGCTTTCCTCCCCTTATATGGTGCCCCTGTCAGTAGCTTCGAAGCGCTAAAAATTATTGTACCACTTTTCCCCTATATTCTCTACAGGATAAAGTGCCGTTTTTAACGCCTTAAGCCTGCTGTCGGACCACCGAATCCGCAATCATGTGCCGCACAACACACGCTTACTTCTTTTGTTTTGCCAGCCATTCCACAGCCGACAGGGCTGCAACATTGCCCTGCCCCGCCGCCTTGATGTACTGGTACGGCTTCCCCGCCAGATCGCCGCAGGCAAAGCAGCCCGACAGGTTGGTTGCCATGTTGGCATCCACCCTTACATGTGCCCCCTCCACGGCAAGCCCCGGCACCAACTTGTCCGGTGCAACAGCATCCCGCAATACAAACACACCATCCACCGCATAGGTATTCTGCTCCGTCTGCACGCCTTCGGCATGGGTCTGGCCCAAAATGGCAATGGGACGCTCATTAATGACCTGCACATGGTCGTTCACAGCAACCTCGTGGGACACAACAGGGAAATACAGCAGCCTGCCCGCAGTTTCTGCCAAAAAGTTCGCTTCCCGGCAGGATTCTGCGTTGCATCCCAGGACTGCAACGGTTTTTCCGGGGTAAAAATGCGCATCGCAGGTTGCACAGTAGCTCACACCGCGGCCTAGCAGCTCATCCTCTTTCGGGAACGGTTTGCCCATCACCACACCGCCCGCCAGGATCACGCTGGATGCTTCCAACATGGCATCCGGCGTCTGGATGCCAAAATAGCCGCCCATGGCATACACCGCCGTGACCTGCTTCTCTGTGATTGGGATATCCAGCACATCCAGGTGCTTTTTGAACGCCTGGGCCAGCTGGGCACCATCAATATCCGGCAAACCGGGGTAGTTCTGGATTTTATGGGCCTTGGTCAGCTTGCTGCTCAGCTCCCGGCTGCCAAACAGCAGCACTGTTTTGCCACGTACCTTTGCCGTAATGGCCGCCGAAACGCCCGCCGGGCCGGTGCCGATAATTGCAATATCCGCACGCTCCATCGTTCCTCACCTCTCTGTTCTGCCCTATGCAGGGCACAATTCTATTTAGGCAATACCGCATAATTCTAAGTGCCGATACGGCGAGCGAGGCGCGGCAGATGCTAAGCCAAAAGCGCAGATAATACTGGATGCTGCAAAGGTGAGCGCCGCCAGTGGCGGAAACAGCGAACCGAAGCAGTGGCAGCGGTCGCAGAGTGCGAGGGGCTTTTGCTCCCGAAGCACGATGCGGGTACCGCAACCCGACATTATCGAGCATTTTGGCAACGCAGATGCCGTGCCGCAGCCGCCGG
>NZ_PSQF01000140.1:0-5263 GCF_003324125.1 Subdoligranulum sp. APC924/74
TTATCTGCGCTTTTGGCTTAGCATCTGCCGCACCTCGCTCGCCGTATCGGCACTTAGAATTATGCGGTATTGCCTTAACACACCGCAGCTGCTGTTGAAAGGAAACCATCTTTTATGAAAACTCGCATCATTACCGCCGTAGTCGGGCTGGCTGTTCTTGCCGTGGTTCTGGCTTTCTTTGACACGATCCTGTTTGACCTGGTGCTGGCGGCTATCTGCCTGCTTGCCATTCATGAAGTGTTTACCGCAATGGGCTTTGGCAAAAAGCAGTGGTACCTGTATGCGGCAGCGGTGCCGTTTACCATGCTGCTCATGCTCAGCTCCAGCGGCGCGGCGCGCGCAGCGCTGCTGGCTGTGGGCTTTTTGACGGTGCTGTTTTATAATGTGGTGCTCATCACCCATGATAAAACGCTGGATTTTGGCAAGCTGAGCGGCTTTATCTACTTCAGCGGTGTGATTCTGTTCTGCTTTTACTCTCTCATCCACCTCAAGCGCTGCCTGCCGATGGATATGTACGGCTATGATGCCATCTACTTCATCCTGCTGATCCTGTGCTTTGCCTGGGGCGGCGATACCTGTGCCTACTTTGCGGGCCGCGCGTTCGGCAAGCACAAGCTGGCTCCGGTGGTAAGCCCCAACAAAACGGTGGAAGGCGCCATCGGCGGTGTGATCGGCAGCGTGGTCATCGGGCTGCTGGCAACCATTATTTACAGCGCGCTTTCCGGCCGGTTCGCCAGCCTGACGGTGGCTGTCACCGCGCGGCACTATATCATCATTGCCGCCATGGGCGCCGTGGCGTCGGTGCTGGGCATTTTGGGCGATCTCTTCGCCTCTGCCGTCAAGCGTCAGGTGGGTATCAAAGATTACGGCACCATTTTCCCCGGCCACGGCGGTATTTTGGACCGGTTTGACAGCGTGATGTTTATCGCGCCGCTGGTGTCCATCGTGGTGCGTTACTTCTTTTATGTGTTCCAGTAAAGCGTAAACAGGGGGGCCGCCGTATCAACAGGCCGGGTCCCGAAACCCAGAACAACAACCGGCACTGCACTTTTGGGGCAGTGCCTTTCCATAAGGGGATGTCAACATGCCAAAAACCATTACTCTGCTTGGCTCTACCGGTTCCATCGGTACCCAGAGCCTTGATGTTGCCCGGATGCACGGCTACCGCATCTTTGGCCTTGCAGCGAACTCCCGCGTGGAGATCCTGCAAAAGCAGATCGAAGAGTTCCACCCGGAATATGTGGCCGTGGTGGACCCTGCCGCCTGTGAGAAACTGGATGCTGCCCTTGCCGGTACCGCCAATGCACCCAAACTGCTGAAAGGCCCGGAGGGGTTGCGCACCCTGGCTGCCATGGATGGCCCCGATGTTGTATTGAACGCGGTAGTCGGTATTGCCGGTTTGCCGGCCTCTCTGGCTGCAATCGAAAGCGGACATGATCTGGCCCTCGCCAACAAGGAAAGCCTTGTGACCGGCGGCCACCTGGTAACGGACGCGGTAAAGAAATACGGCGTCAAGCTGCTGCCGGTGGACAGCGAGCATTCCGCCATCTTCCAGTGCCTGCAGGACCAGCATTCTGCCAAACGGCTGGAAAAGATTCTGCTCACCGCATCCGGCGGACCTTTCTTTGGTATGACGACCGAGCAGCTGCGCGGCAAAACCAAGTCTGATGCCCTCAAGCACCCCAACTGGAATATGGGCGCTAAGATCACGATCGATTCCGCCACCCTGATGAACAAAGGTCTGGAGCTGATTGAGGCTGTCTGGCTGTTTGGCTTGCCGGAGGATAAGATTCAGATTGTTGTCCAGCGCGAAAGCATTGTGCACTCTGCTGTGCAGTTTGCCGACCATTCTGTTATCGCTCAGCTGGGCGTGCCGGATATGCGCATTCCCATCCAGTATGCCCTGACCTGGCCGGACCGTCTGCCCAGCCCGGTGCCGGAGCTGGATTTTGCTGCCCTCAAGCATCTGAGCTTTGATGTGGCGGATGATGAAACGTTCCGCTGCCTGGCAGCCGCCAAAAAGGCGATCCGCAAGGGCGGCCTTGGCCCCTGCGCCGCAAACGGTGCCAACGAGGAAGCTGTGCGCCTGTTCCTGCAGGATAAGATCGGCTTTTTGGATATTGGCCGCCTGGTGGAAGGCATGGTGGACAGCGACAGCTTTGGCGGAGATTATACCCTGCAGGATGTGTATGACTGCGACCGCATGGCGCGCGATTATGTAAAAGCCCATGTGTAACCCTTCTGTGCCGGGCATTTGGCGGCCCGGCTGTCAAAGTTCCCTGTAAGCGAGGTGCTTATGAATTTTCTGCTGACCGCGATTGTGGCAGTTTTGGTATTTGGCACGGTGGTGCTGGTGCATGAGGCCGGGCATTTTTTTGCCGCCCGGCACTGCGGCATCCATGTGGAGGAATTTTCCATCGGGTTCGGCCCGGCGCTGTGGAGTACCGTCAGGGGCGGCACCCGTTATTCCGTGCGTCTGCTGCCGCTGGGCGGTTACAATAACCTTGCCGGTGAAACCCCGGAAGAATCTGAGGACCCGGACGAGCAGGAGCGGGCAGAACCTGCGAAAAAGCAGGATGCTGCCGCTGCTTCTGTGCATACCTATGATCCGCATGCTCCCTTGTTCCCCCTGACGGTGGATGGCAAAAGCTTTGTGGAAGCAAGCCCCTGGCAGCGCTTTTTTGTGATTGCCGCCGGTGCCCTGATGAATTTTGTGCTGGGCTTTATCCTGTTGCTGGTACTTGTGGCCAGCGGCAGCGCTGTGACCAGCAAGATCATTTATGACTTCCAGGGTGAAAACCCAAAAAGCCAGGCATCTGGCCTGCAGGTGAACGATGAGATCATGGCGGTCAACAGGCATTTCTGCTTTACGGCTGAAGATGTCATGTACGAACTGCAGCGTACCGAAAATGATACCGCAACCATCACGGTTCTGCGGGACGGCAAGCTGGTCACACTGCCCCAGGTGCAGTTTGATTCCACTACCAATGCGGACGGCACAACCTCCATGGTACTGGATTTCCGGGTGTATGGTATTGAAAAAACGCCGCGCAGCGTGGTGCATGGGGCGGCACGGTATTTCTGCTATTATGCGCGGGTCATCCTGCGCGGATTTCTGGACCTTTTCACCGGGCGTGTGGGCGTCAATGGGCTTTCCGGTCCGGTCGGTATAGTCAATGCGGTCAACGAAGCCGTCAAATATGGCTGGCGGGATGTGCTCAGCCTGGCCGCTGTCATCACGGTAAATCTTGGCGTGTTTAACCTGCTGCCCATCCCCGGGCTGGACGGCTGCAAGCTGCTGTTCCTTGCCGCAGAAGGCATTACCCGGCGGGAACTGCCGCTGCGCTTCCAGACAGCCATCAACGCGGCAGGCATGATCCTGCTTTTAATGCTGGTGGTGCTGACCACGATGCAGGATGTGGCAAAATATATTCTTTGATTTGAAACGAAAGCCGCAGCAACCCAGATAAAAGGGGAACAGTAGGCTTTGCGAAGTAACATACAGGAGGCGTTTTTCCATGCGTCAGCTAAAACGGACGGTCAAAATCGGCAACATTACCATTGGCGGCACCAACCCCATTGCAGTGCAGACCATGCTCAATGTGCCCGTTAAGGATATTGCGGGCAACGTGGAGCAGGCAAAACGCGTGGCAAAAGCGGGCTGCCAGATCGTGCGCGTCACGGTGCCCACCCCGGCAGATGCCGCGGTGGTATCGGCCATTAAGGAGGCGGTGGATATCCCCGTTGTGGCCGATATCCACTTTGACTATCGCGCCGCCCTTGCCGCCATCGATGCCGGTGCCGATAAGATTCGCATCAACCCCGGCAACATCGGTGATGATGACCGTGTAAAAGCGGTCGCGGATGCCTGCAACGCCAAAAACATCCCCATCCGCATTGGCGTGAACGGCGGCAGCCTGGAAAAGCATATCCTGGCCCGTTACGGTGCCCCTGTGCCGGAAGCCATGGTGGAAAGTGCCATGTACCATGTGCGCCTGCTGGAAAAGCATGACTTTAATAATATCGTCATCTCCATAAAATCCTCCAACGTGCCGCGCATGATGGCCGCTTACCGGCTGCTGGCCTCCCAGACAGATTACCCCCTGCATGTGGGTGTGACCGAAGCCGGCGGCAACCGCATGGGCTTGATCAAATCCGGCATGGGGATTGGCGGCCTGTTGCTGGAAGGCATCGGCGATACGCTGCGCGTCTCCCTGACCGGCGACCCGGAGGATGAAGTGTACGCCGGTTACGATATCCTGCGTGCGGTTGGCTACGCCGTGGCCGGGCCGGAGATCATCAGCTGCCCCACCTGCGGCCGCACCCAGTACCCCATGATCGAAATTGCCAACGAGGTGGAGCGCCGCCTGAAAGAAGAGGGCTTCAAAAAGCCGGTAAAAATCGCCATTATGGGCTGTATTGTCAATGGCCCCGGCGAAGCCAGCGATGCGGACATCGGCATTGCAGGCGGCAAGGACTGTGCTGTGCTGTTTGAGCATGGCGAGAAGATCCGCACCCTGAAAGGCGATATCGTCAGCCAATTCGTTGAGGAAATCCATAAACTGTAATGGTACGGAACACCCCAAAAAACGCAGAATCGACCGCTAAAGCCAAGCTCCCGCCGTTTGTGCGGGGGCTGCTTTGCATTGGCACAGTGCTGCTGGTGTGCTTTGTGGTCAGTATTGTGCTGGAAGTCTGGTACTGCAAAAGTGCTCCCAACGCCGCAATCAAGCTGGCCGCCTGCCTGGTGCTGGATGCCTTTGCCTTTTTGCTGCCCGGCGTGGTGGCCACCATCACCGCGATGCATGTCATCCGCAAAGATAAAAACAAGTTCCGAAAACAAGTCCGAAAACCGATGCCAAAGCGATGAAAATGTTGCGTGAAAGCGGCACGGCACCGCATGGGAAAACTGCGCTGTTTACCCCATAGTGACCATAGGGGCGCACGTTGTGCGCCCGTCACCTTGCGGAGCCTGCTGTGGAGGAATCTGCGGCAAAGCCCACCATTGCGGGAAGATGCAGGCATCGTCCCCTACAAATCATGTGCAACGTTCGCAGCACACGGCAAGCCAGAATTCCTCTGCGGTGGCGTTCACCCCTATCCTCTACAAGGGAAAATACGCTTTTCAACACGCTGAGAAAAAGTCTGATTTATGGCAACACCGCACAATTCCCGCCTAGCGGCTTAAGCACCGCTCCGGCGGCTGCGGCACGGCATCTGCGTTGCCAAAATGCTCGATAATGTCGGGTTGCGGTACCCGCAT
>NZ_PSQF01000141.1:0-5242 GCF_003324125.1 Subdoligranulum sp. APC924/74
AAGAGAAGCCGGCATCTACCTATTTTCACAGGCCGTTTCCAGCCAACTATCTTCGGCACAAGTGAGCTTAACTTCTGTGTTCGGAATGGGAACAGGTGGTTCCTCACCGTCATCGACACCGGCCATTCCTGACCAACGTCAGCTTCTCTTTCTTAGAAGGCATATACCTTCAAAACTGAATATCGAACTGCTTTCAGCAAATGAAGTATCAATCGAAAATGGGGTCAAGCCCTCGACCTATTAGTACACGCTTGCTCAATGACTCGCGCCACTTACACATTGTGCCTATCAACCTTGTAGTCTTCAAGGGGTCTTACCTGATTATCTCAGTGGGATATCTTATCTTAAGGCCGGCTTCACGCTTAGATGCTTTCAGCGTTTATCCGATCCGAACATAGCTGCCCAGCTGTGCCACTGGCGTGACAACTGGTGCACCAGAGGTTCGTCCATCCCGGTCCTCTCGTACTAGGGACAGCGCCTTTCAAATATCCTGCGCCCACGACAGATAGGGACCGAACTGTCTCACGACGTTCTGAACCCAGCTCGCGTACCGCTTTAATTGGCGAACAGCCAAACCCTTGGGACCGAATACAGCCCCAGGATGCGATGAGCCGACATCGAGGTGCCAAACCTCCCCGTCGATGTGGACTCTTGGGGGAGATCAGCCTGTTATCCCCAGGGTAACTTTTATCCGTTGAGCGATGGCATTTCCACTCACATACCACCGGATCACTAACTCCGACTTTCGTCTCTGCTCGACCCGTCAGTCTCGCAGTCAGGCTGGCTTTTGCGTTTGCACTCTCTCTCCTGGTTTCCGTCCAGGACGAGCCAACCTTTGAACGCCTCCGCTACTCTTTAGGAGGCGACCGCCCCAGTCAAACTGCCCACCTAACAATGTCCCCCGCCTTGATTCAAAGGCGCAGGTTAGAATTCCAATGTCGCAAGGATGGTATCCCAACGGCCGCTCCATGAATGCCAAAGCACTCACTTCCCAGCGTCCCATCTATCCTGTGCATGCAACACCGAAACCCAATATTAGGCTACAGTAAAGCTCCATGGGGTCTTTCCGTCTTGTCGCGGGTAACCGGCATCTTCACCGGTACTACAATTTCGCCGGGCGGGCTGTTGAGACAGTGCCCAGATCATTACGCCTTTCATGCGGGTCAGAACTTACCTGACAAGGAATTTCGCTACCTTAGGACCGTTATAGTTACGGCCGCCGTTCACTGGGGCTTCAATTCAATGCTTGCACATCTCCTTTTAACCTTCCAGCACCGGGCAGGCGTCAGCTCGTATACGTCATCTTTCGATTTAGCACAAACCTGTGTTTTTGGTAAACAGTTGCCTGGGCCTATTCTCTGCGGCTCACTTTCATGAGCACCCCTTATTCCGAAGTTACGGGGTCAACTTGCCGAGTTCCTTAACAACCCTTCTCCCGTTGGCCTTAGAATCTTCTTCCTACCTACCTGTGTCGGTTTGCGGTACGGGCACCTTAGATATACACGCAGCTTTTCTCGCCTCTTATCCAGCCGGACTTCGGTACTAAATTTCCCTCGATCTCTACCAGAACCAACACCTGGCTCCGACCTTCTAAAAGTGTCCCTGCGCTTAAATCTTTCGGTGGGGACGGAATCTCTACCGTCTGTGCATCGGCTACGCCTTTCGGCCTCACCTTAGCTCCCGCCTAACTTGGAGCGGACGAACCTTCCTCCAAAAACCTGAGGTTTCCGGCCATGATGATTCTCACATCATTCGCGCTACTCATTCCGGCATTCTCACTTCTGTAAACTCCACAGCCGCTTCCGCTACTGTTTCTCCGCTTACACAACGCTCCCCTACCCCGCACTAAAAGTGCAGCCTAAGCTTCGGTTTGTATCTTAGCCCCGTTAAATTTTCCGCGCAGAGACGCTCGACCAGTGAGCTATTACGCACTCTTTAAATGAGTGGCTGCTTCTGAGCCAACATCCTGGTTGTCTGCGTATTTCCACATCGTTTTCCACTTAGATACAATTTGGGACCTTAGCTGTAGATCTGGGCTGTTTCCCTTTTGACAATGAGATTTATCTCACACTGTCTGACTCCCATGCATCAATATTCCGGCATTCTTAGTTTGATAGGCTTCGCTATCCTCTCGGACGCTAGGCCATTCAGTGCTTTACCTCCGGATATCTAACATGAGGCTAGCCCTAAAGCTATTTCGGGGAGAACCAGCTATCTCCGAGTTCGATTGGAATTTCTCCGCTACCCACAATTCATCCGCCGCCTTTTCAACGGAGGTCGGTTCGGCCCTCCATGAAATTTTACTTTCACTTCAGCCTGATCATGGGTAGGTCACCCGGTTTCGGGCCCATTGCACGCTACTAAACGCCCTGTTTAGACTCGCTCTCGCTACGCCTCCAGTCCTTAAGACCTTAAGCTCGCAACGTACAATCGCTCGCCGGACCGTTCTACAAAAAGTACCATATCACCCTTTGACGGGCTCTATGTGCTTGTAGGCACAAGGTTTCAGGTTCTCTTTCACTCCCCTCCCGGGGTCCTTTTCACCTTTCCTTCACAGTACTATACGCTATCGGTCACTGGGTAGTATTTAGGGTTGGAGGGTGGTCCCCCCATGTTCCGACCAGGTTTCACGTGTCTGGCCGTACTCTGGATCCTGCGCAGCTGTCAGAACTTTTACCTACGTGACTCTCACACTCTTTGGTTGGCCTTCCCATGCCATTCTGTTAACTCTTTCAGTCCTTAAAGCAGTCCGTACCCCGAAAGGATTTCTCCTCTCGGTTTGCCCTCTTCCGCGTTCGCTCGCCACTACTTACGGAATCTCGTTTGATGTCTCTTCCTCGCCCTACTTAGATGTTTCAGTTCAGGCGGTTCCCTTCCAATACCTATGGATTCAGTATTGGATAATGGAGTATGAACTCCATTGGGTTGCCCCATTCAGATATCTCCGGATCAATGGATGTTTGCTCCTCCCCGAAGCTTTTCGCAGCTTACCACGTCTTTCATCGGCTCCCAGTGCCAAGGCATTCACCTTGCGCCCTTTTTAGCTTGACCGTTTTCTCAATTGATTCTCCATTTGCCAACAAGATTTTTTACCGCTTGGTGAAATTGTTCCCTAACTTTATCAGTTAGCTAATTAATTTTACTTGGGGATCTTCGTCTATCTCTAGACTCTGATCAAAATCTTATTTCGCAGTTCTATATTCAGTTTTCAAGGTACATGTCGTAAGACTTTGTGGGTTCCCCCATCACTAGGTGAACCCCGTGGTGGGCTGAAATGGACTCGAACCATCGACCTCTCGGTTATCAGCCGAGTGCTCTAACCAGCTGAGCTATCAGCCCAAATGGTGGAGATAAAGGGATTCGAACCCTTGACCCCCTGCTTGCAAAGCAGGTGCTCTCCCAACTGAGCTATACCCCCACGCCATTGCGATCGGGTGTCGCTTCTTCGTCTTACCTGAGGTTCCTTTTGCAAGGCCCTCAAAATTGAACAATAACTGAAACTTACTTTAACCTGTCCGAAATATCTAGACCAGCTAGATCTTTCGTCTGACTCCCTAGAAAGGAGGTGATCCAGCCGCACCTTCCGATACGGCTACCTTGTTACGACTTCACCCCAATCACCAGTTTTACCTTCGGCGACGTCCTCCTTGCGGTTAGACTATCGACTTCGGGTCCCCCCGGCTCTCATGGTGTGACGGGCGGTGTGTACAAGGCCCGGGAACGTATTCACCGCGGCATGCTGATCCGCGATTACTAGCAATTCCGACTTCATGCAGGCGAGTTGCAGCCTGCAATCTGAACTGAGACGTTGTTTTTGAGTTTTGCTCCACCTCGCGGTCTTGCTTCTCTTTGTTTAACGCCATTGTAGTACGTGTGTAGCCCAGGTCATAAAGGGCATGATGATTTGACGTCATCCCCACCTTCCTCCGTTTTGTCAACGGCAGTCTCGCCAGAGTCCTCTTAACGTAGTAACTGGCAATAAGGGTTGCGCTCGTTGCGGGACTTAACCCAACATCTCACGACACGAGCTGACGACAACCATGCACCACCTGTCTCGATGTCCCGAAGGATTTCACACATCTCTGTGCTATGCATCGGATGTCAAGACCTGGTAAGGTTCTTCGCGTTGCTTCGAATTAAACCACATACTCCACTGCTTGTGCGGGCCCCCGTCAATTCCTTTGAGTTTCAACCTTGCGGTCGTACTCCCCAGGTGGATTACTTATTGTGTTAACTGCGGCACTGAGGGGGTCAATCCCCCAACACCTAGTAATCATCGTTTACGGCATGGACTACCAGGGTATCTAATCCTGTTTGCTACCCATGCTTTCGAGCCTCAGCGTCAGTTGGTGCCCAGTAGACCGCCTTCGCCACTGGTGTTCCTCCCGATATCTACGCATTCCACCGCTACACCGGGAATTCCATCTACCTCTGCACTACTCAAGAAAAACAGTTTTGAAAGCAATTCATGGGTTGAGCCCATGGTTTTCACTTCCAACTTGTCTTCCCGCCTGCGCTCCCTTTACACCCAGTAATTCCGGACAACGCTTGCACCCTACGTTTTACCGCGGCTGCTGGCACGTAGTTAGCCGGTGCTTTCTTGTTAGGTACCGTCATTATCGTCCCTAACGACAGGAGTTTACAATCCGAAAACCTTCTTCCTCCACGCGGCGTCGCTGCATCAGGGTTTCCCCCATTGTGCAATATCCCCCACTGCTGCCTCCCGTAGGAGTCTGGGCCGTGTCTCAGTCCCAATGTGGCCGTTCAACCTCTCAGTCCGGCTACCAATCGTCGCCTTGGTGGGCCGTTACCTCACCAACTAGCTAATTGGACGCGAGTCCATCCTAAAGCGAATAAATCCTTTTCCCTCAGTACCATGCGGTACCGTGGGCTTATGCGGTATTAGCAGTCGTTTCCAACTGTTGTCCCCCACTCCAGGGCAGGTTACTCACGCGTTACTCACCCGTTCGCCACTAAGCTTAAAAAGCAAGCCCTCTAAGCTCCGTTCGACTTGCATGTGTTAGGCGCGCCGCCAGCGTTCGTCCTGAGCCAGGATCAAACTCTTTATAAATGGTATTTATCACTCATAAAGTGTTAAATCTCGTTCACTCAGACACAATCGCTTGCGTCCTGTATGAATTACTTGTTTGCCGATCTCTCGGCTTTGGAATTGTTTTTCGTGATTTTCCATCACGTTTAAGGTTCCACAAGTTTCAGTATTGTTCAATTTTCAAGGTCCTGC
>NZ_PSQF01000142.1:0-5192 GCF_003324125.1 Subdoligranulum sp. APC924/74
TTTTGGCAACGCAGATGCCGTGCCGCAGCCGCCGAAGCGGTGCTTAAGCCGCTAGGCGGGAATTGTGCGGTGTTGCCTAAAATCAAAACAAACAGGCCCGAACCTGCCTGCACCATTGCGGTGCCAGGGTTCGGGCCTGTTTGCTTGCTTGTAACTACACATTCCATGCGGCAGAGCAGCCAGGGAACGCTGCATGCCGCAAAAAGCTAAATTAGTGGATGAAGAGGCTCAGGATGCAGATGATGACGGAACCGAAAACGGGAACCAGGATGGAACCGATGGTCCAGGTCTTCAAGCTGGTCTTGATATCCATGCCGCTGAAGCTGGTAACCACGTGGAAGTAGCTATCGTTCAGGAAGGACGGGCACATGGCGGTCAGGCAGACTGCCAGGCCAGCCAGGTAGGGGTTGATGCCCAGGGTAACCAGCATGGGGGCGATGATGGCAGAACCGGTGATCATAGCGGTAGTGCCGGAGCCCTGCGGGAAGCGCATGATGGTGCCGATGAGCAGGGGAACCAGGATGCCGGGGATGCCGATTGCCACGATGCCGTTGGCCATCATGCCGGCAGCGCCGGTAGCCTTAACGACTGCGCCCAGGGCGCCGCCGCCGGCGGTGATCATAACGATGGGGCCTGCATCGCGCAGAGCGTCGTTCATCATGCCAACAACAGTCTTGTTATCCAGGTCCTTGGCCAGCAGGAATGCGCCCAGGCACAGGGAGATGAACAGAGCGATAACGGGGTTGCCGAGGAAGGTGATGATTTCGCCAACGATGGTGGCCTTGAAAGCGGTCTGGCTGACGAGGGTGTTAGCAAGGATCAGGAAGACGGGGAGCAGCAGGATGGTGAAGGACAGGCCGGCGCTGGGCAGCTTTTCGGTGCTGAGCAGCTCGGTGAAGTCTTCGTTTTCCAGCTCTTTGCCGGCCTTGATCTTGGCATCGATCTTATCCAGAACCTTCAGCTGAGCTTCGGTGTACTTGCTGCGGTCGATCTCGTAAGGAACGACGAACTGCGGGTACTTGTTGCCGAACCAGCGGAACAGGAACACGGAGAAGATGAACAGGGGGATGGAGAACAGCAGACCGGCGATGATGAACATGCCAAGGTCAATGTTGATGCCTTCGTTCTGGAAGGTGCTGACAACAGCCAGAGGGCCGGGGGTGGGGGGAACCATGAAGTGGGTGATATACAGGCCCATGCCCAGGATGCCACCCAGACCGACCATGGATTTCTTGGTCAGACGGGAGAACTCTTTTGCCAGGGAGGACAGGATGACGAAGCCGGAGTCACAGAAGACCGGGATGGAAACAACAAAGCCGGTCAGACCCAGAACAACGTCTGCGCGCTTAACGCCGACAAGCTTCAGAATGGTGATAGCCATACGCTTGGCAGCGCCGCTTTTTTCCAAAAAGATACCCATGATGCAGCCGAAGCCGATGACGATACCAATGCTTGTCATGGTACCGCCAAAGCCGCCGGTCACGGTGCTGATGGCAACGCTTAACAGGTTGCCGCCTTCATTGCCGGTGCCAACCAGCAGGTAGTTGCCGGAAAGAACAGCGATCAGGATAGCAGAAATAATCAGGGATGGGAACGCGTGCATTCTAGTGCAGATAACCAGAACCATCATGACGACAACGCCGATCAACATGGCTATGACTGGATTCATAAAAACATCTCCTTGCTTTTAACGTTTACTTTTTTCATGGGTGCATCGGGTGCACCTTCAACAGACTCTCCGGAAGGAACGGAATGTGTAGAAGAGTTACAAAAGAAGAATCAGATCACAGGGCCGAGGCAATGGATATCAATGGCGCTGAAATACTGGATGGCTTCGTTCTTGGTCATTTCGCCGCTCAGTACGCGCAGCAGCTTGGCAAAGGCTTCCTCGCCAACCTGCTCAATGGTCTTATCGCCGGTAATGATCAGACCGGCGTTCAGGTCCATATCATTTTCCATGCGCTGGTAGGTATTGGGGTTGCCGCAGATCTTGATGACCGGCATGCTGGGGAAGCCCTGCGGGGCACCGCGGCCGGTAGAGAACATCATGAACTGGGCGCCCGTGGCAGCCATGCCGGTCAAAATCTCAGGCTCACGGCCCGGCGTATCCTTGATCCACAGGCCTTTCTGGTCGGTAACATGCTGCGGGTATTCCAGCACGCCCTGGATGGGGCGGGTGCCGCTCTTGACGATGGCACCAAGGCTCTTTTCCTCAATACTGGAAAGACCGCCGGCGATGTTGCCCGGTGTGGGCTGGCCCTTGCGCATATCGCAGCCAATGCTCTTGGCGCGGTTTTCCATGTTGGTTACGATCTCATAGATCTTATCGGCCACTTCTTTGTTTACGGCACGGCGGGCCAGCAGGTGCTCACCGCCCAGGAACTCGGTCGTTTCGCCAAAGATAACGGTAGCACCCAGATCGACCAGCTTGTCGGCTACATAGCCGATAACACAGTTGGAAGCCATGCCGCTGGTGGTATCGGAAGCACCGCACTTGATGGCCATAACGATCTTGGAAACATCCACCGGCTGGCGCTGCAGGCCGGAAATTTCAATGACAAGCTTGCGGGCAATATCGGTGCCCAGCTGGATCGCCTTGCTGACGCCGCCCAGCTCCTGAATGTGGATGATCTCCACATGCTTGCCGGTAGCGCTCAGCTCTTTGTACATGCGCTCGTGGTCGGTGCCTTCACAGCCAAGGCTTACGATCAGGATAGCGCCAACGTTGGGGCTCATGCCCAGGCTGATCAGCGTATCGGTCACGCGCTCCAGATCAGGGGGCATCTGGCAGCAGCCCTGATGGTGCAGATATGTAATGGTACCCTGTACCTGGTGGCAGATGGCGTTGGCAACATCGTTGGCACAGGTAACGCTGGGGATAACGGCAACATAGTTGCGCGCGCCAACTTTGCCGTCCGGGCGCACATAACCCATAAATTCCATAGCAGTTTACCCTCCTTACTTGCCTTCCTTGGCCCAGTCACCGCGGCCGCGCATGCTGTCCAGGTTGTGGACATGCACGTACTCGCCTTTTTTGATGTCCTTGGTGGCAATGCCGATCTCTTCGCCGTATTTGTTGATTAGTTCGCCCTTTTTGATGTCCCGCACAGCAATTTTGTGGCCATAGGGAACATCGCCAATCACGGTAACGGTTTCAGCGTTGCCTTTTTTGTCGCGGATCTCAACTTCGGTACCATCGGTAATGCCATTGGCAAAAATGGTGGCGACGTTATCTTTATCGTTGACTTTCAGCGCCAGCTTTATTTCCATTACGCTCACTCTCCTTTTGCGTTTTTTCTATTGGTTCCGGTTTTGCCGGTTATTCCTTAACAGCAAGCACGCTGACGCCATCGGGGATGACAACAACGCTTGCATCGCGGCCCTTCATCTGGTAGGCAATCTCCAAGGCTTCATCCGGGGTGGAAGCGGGGATCATGTTGGCCTTGCGCACTTCCTCCGGCTTGAGGTAGGTGGTGACGAGGATGACGGGGTGCTTTTTCAGGATGCGGGCATAAATCTGCGGGCACCACTGTTCGGGAATGGTCTCCTTGGGCGGGATCTTGGAAAGATAACCGTCGATCTCGTCCACGGTGCCCATCGTGATGAGCTTTTCAAAGTGGGTGCCGCCCATGCCGTCGGCACAGCTGCAGCACATGATGATGACACCATCCTCACCTGCACAGGCTTCCGCCGTGGCAACGGCCTTGGGGCTCTGGTACAGGTTCTGGTCCAGCGGGTAGCCGCCGTTGCTGGTGACCACGATATCGCCGGTAATGCTGGGGCACTGGCTCCATTTGCGGATAAAGGCAACGCCTTCGGCGTGAGCCTTTTCCAGGTCGCCTGCCCAGGCGGCGATGATCTTTTTCTGGCCGTCCAGCGCTACATTGAAGATGAACTGGACATTGACCATCTTGGCAGCGGCCAGCATATCCTCATGGATGGGGTTGTGCTCCAGCACGCCGGTGTTGGCATACGGGCTGGAAATGGCCTTGTAGCTGTGGTTTTCGTTGACGGTCTCCTGGGAGCAGATGCCAGGCAGGATGCTCTTGCGGCCGCCGGAGAAGCCGGCGAAGAAGTGTGGCTCAATAAAGCCCTCAGTCACCAGCAGGTCACATTCAGCGGCCAGCTTGTTGACGTTGAAGTCTGCACCGGAGGGCAGCACGCCCATGTGGACGAACTGATCCGGGTCAAATGCGTTGTTGATGGCGATTTTCTCATGATCCACGATGGCATCGCCAAACATGCGGCGTTGCTCTTCCTCGGTGGTGGGGCGGTGCAGGCCGGTGGCAATCAGGATGGTGATATCGGCGTCCGGGTTGCCCTGGCGGATCTCATCCAGCAGGATGGGCAGGGTGATCTTGCTGGGGACGGCGCGGGTGTGGTCACTGGTGACCAGTACAACTTTCTGTTTACCCTTGACCAGGTCACGCAGGCGCGGGGAGGCAATGGGATGCTCCAATGCCTCATGAACCAGTTCTACTTCCGTTTTGCCGGCCTTGTATTCGTGCATTTTTGCGGTGACAACAGCTTTCAGGTTGGCTTCGTCAACATGCAGGTCCAAGGTGGAAGTATAGTAAGGAATCGAGATGGTTTTCATACAAATGCCTCCTTGGTTGTGGGTGCTCTATGTTTCGAATCACAAATATTGATTGTATACATCATACGTTTAATACTATGATAATAGCTTTAAGATTGGATAAAGTCAATAGTTTAAACCAAAATAGTAAAAAAAAAACATGCAAATTTGTACAATGCAACAGGAAAACGATTCACAGAATGTTCAAAAACACAATAAAACAATTCCTATATGTGACATTGCAGGAGAAAGTAAATGCAATAAACATACCTGGTAAGTATGTTTATTGCGCTGGGGGCAGTATAGCACGGAATAGTGGGGCTGTCAATAAAAGAGTAACAATTCAGGGAGAACGTGTTAAAAAACAGCGGGGAAAGGAGCAAAATGAGCAAAAAAATCAGGCGCAGACCCGGATGTGGCATCGGGGGTGCGCCTGATAGGAACGTTACGTGGAATAATTTATTATATGCTGTTGACGGTGAAACAATCGGTAGGGCGCGGTCACCCGACCGCGCCGGGACAGTGAGGAAGCAAAAAATTAGGGCAATACCGCATAATTCTAAGTGCCGATACGGCGAGCGAGGTGCGGCAGATGCCAAGCCAAAAGCGCAGATAA
>NZ_PSQF01000143.1:0-5143 GCF_003324125.1 Subdoligranulum sp. APC924/74
TTTTGGCAACGCAGATGCCGTGCCGCAGCCGCCGGAGCGGTGCTTAAGCCGTAAGGCGGGAATTGTGCGGTGTTGCCTAGGGCATATCTGAAAACAAAGAAAATGACGGATATTTCGCAAACACAAGCAGGGGTTAAGGCTTTTTAGCGCAAAATCCTGCTGTGTTTGTAGAAACAGACTGCATTTTCGACTTTTCAGATACACCCTAGGGGAATGCCCCAGGGGCAGCGCTGTACCGCTGCCTGCATACACTGTAACGGCCGCGCTGCCCCGCGGCTGCGAAAGAAGGATACCATGAAACCTGATTTGGAAAACTCCCGCAGCTTTGCCATGACGCTGGCCCACCGCGCAGTGCGCGATGTGCGGCGCGATGGCTTCCGCCAGCTGCGTAACTATGTGGATATGTGCGCCCTTTTGGCGCAGCGTCCGGACTTAAAGCGCTTTTTTGACCATGCGCAGACCGTCTTGCAGCGCACCGACAGCCTGTATTATAAATTGATCAACAACCTTGTGGCACAGGTCAACGAGGATGCCATCTGCACCGCAGGCATCAACCTTGGGTTTGATGCCATCATCAGCTGTGCTTCCAACAACCGCAAGCAGAACGGGGAGACCCGTTCCTGGCTGAATGTGGGCTTTTGCAGCGCCCCGGAGCTGGACGATGCCATTATTCAGGCAGAGGCCGGTTCCAGCTATGCCTGGGTGCTGTATGCGGACGAGGACCTTACCCCGAAAACGGTCGCCATGCTGCAAAGCCATACCCACAGCGTGTTCTTTGTTCTGTTTGATGCCCAGAAATTTAATGAAGCAACCATGGAACGCGTTGCCGGGTGCAATAACGTGATCACACTGCTGTGCCTGCATGAGCCGGAAATTACCACCGAAGCCTGCCGCGCAGCCAACGCCATGCGCAGCAAACAGATGTTCTATGGCTTTTTGGTGGAAATGGGGCGGGCAGATGCCGCCCAGGCCGTGAATACCGACTGGCTGGATGTGCTGGCCCAGTATGGCCTGTTCTGCGTTTATACCCGCAAGCCGGATATGGATCAGCGAACCGCGGATGCTATGTATCGCCAAATCGTCCACAGCCGCATTGGCAGCGTTGCGGTCCCCGTCCTGCTGCTGGATTGGGAACATGATATAAAATACCTGAACCGCATGATCACCCCCAAAACGGAACTGGGCCAGTGCATCCCGGAGGGGAAAACTTTCCCGCTGAATTTTGACTGAACTGTAGAATAAATAAAACCGGCAGCTTTCCCGCTGAAATAAAGGGGAAAGCTGCCGGTTTTCGTTTATTGTTTATGGGCAATACCGCATAATTCTAAGTGCCGATATGGCGAGCGAGGTGCGGCAGATGCTAAGCCAAAAGCGCAGATAATACTGGATGCTGCAAAGGTGAGCGCCGCCAGTGGCGGAAACAGCGAACCGAAGCAGGGGCAGCGGTCGCAGAGTGCGAGGGGCTTTTGCCCCCGAAGCACGATGCGGGTACCGCAACCCGACATTATCGAGCATTTTGGCAACGCAGATGCCGTGCCGCAGCTGCCGGAGCGGTGCTTAAGCCGCAAGGCGGGAATTGTGCGGTGTTGCCTATGGAAAATAAGGGACTGAATGTACCCTGGAAGCGCTGCTTATAATACCAAAGCGCTGGGGTCAATGCCATAGCCCAGCAGAACCGCCAGATTGCAGCTGCACAGCGTGCGCAGGCCGTGGTCCAGGTCAGCTTGGTTCAGCGGCGGCATGCCATTGCGTACCCAGGGCAGCAAAAGGCCCACCATGGCGCCCGATAAAAAGTTGCCGGTAAACTGGCAGTCGCGCTCGGTTGCGCTGGGCACCAGCGAGAGTAGCCGCTGGCCAAACATCTCGCTTAAGTAATGGAACACATATTCCTGCAAACAGTTCTGCCCGGTGTAAGCCAGCGCGTTTACATAAAAGGTCTTGTTCTGCAAAAGGTATTCTTCCAGATCCGTCAGCAGGGTGGACCAGCTGGCGTAATGGCCGCGCGTTACCAAAAACTGCGTTGCACCACTTTGGAAATACCAGTTCACCAGGTCGAATTTATCCTCAAAATGGTAATAAAAGGTGTTGCGCCCAACCCCGGCATGCTCCACAATATCGTTTACCGAAATTTTTTCCAGCGGGGTGGTAACCATCAGTTCCGTCAGGCTCTGCGCCAGCAATTCCTTGGTTTTGTTGGTACGGGACATCCTTTTTCTCCTTTTCCATGCAGCAAATAGATAAAAACTCATATCATGCTTATCAAGTATTATAGCACACAGGCGAAAAAAATTCTACCATCCAAACCCAAAAGCGCGCAAAAAAGCGCGCAAATGCAGCGGTATTTGCCAGCTTTTGGCTGCGCTGCGGCCCGCTTTTTTGCACATACTGTGTAGGGAAGGGGATGAAACCATGCCAACCAATGGCTTACGATATCTGCGCCGTGTGGCGGCCCTGCTGGCGGCTGGCAGCGTTCTGGCGGCGGGGCTGCTGGTTGCCCTGCGGGCAGAACTGCCGGATACCTTTGTGCTGGAGCAGGGGCAGCCGCTGGCGGTAGAAAGCATGCCGTTCCTGCAAGCCGCCCCCGCCGTTCCTGCGGGCAGCGCTGCCCCCGCGGGTGCAACGGCTGCGGATAAAAGCGCGAATGTAACCCTGACCCTGCTGGGCCTGCCGGTCAAAACCGTGCGCACGGTGCAGCAGCAGCGGCGAACCGTCCAGCTGGGCGGCACCCCCTTTGGGGTCAAGATGTTCACGGATGGGGCGCTGGTCGTTGCGTTCAGCGATATCTATACCGTCCATGGCAGCGAGAACCCGGCCAAAGAAGCGGGCCTGCGCCTGGGCGACCTGATCACCCAGGCAAACGGCATCCCGGTGCGCACCAATGAGGAACTGACCGACGCCATTGCCGCCGCGGCGGGCGGCAGCGTGGAACTACGCTACCTGCGCGGGCAAAACCAGATGACCTGCACCCTTACCCCGGTCAGAGAGCGCGGCACCGATGCCCCGCGGGCGGGCATCTGGGTGCGGGATTCTTCGGCGGGCATTGGCACTTTGACCTTTGCGGATACCGAACACGGGACGTTTGCCGGGCTGGGGCACGCGGTTTCGGACAGTGATACCGGCACGGATTTAACGTTGCTGACCGGGGAAGCCGTTTCCGTCACCATTACCGGCTGCCGCCGCGGCAGTGCGGGCAGCCCGGGGGAGCTGCGGGGCGAATTTGGCGGTCAGCAGCCCTTTGGCGACATCAAAGCCAATACTTCGACCGGTGTGTACGGCGTTTTGACAAATTCCGCGCAGGCAGGGGAGAACATCCCCGTTGCCAATCTTCAGGAAGTGTACCCCGGCGAAGCAGAAATCGTGACCACGATATCCGGCCAGACGGCACAGCGCTTTGCCGTCCGCATTGAGCGGGTCAACATGACAGCTTCGGACCCCAACCGCAACCTGCTGCTGCGCATTACTGACCCGGAACTTTTGCGGGCAACGGGCGGCATTGTGCAGGGCATGAGTGGTAGCCCCATTGTACAGGACGGCTGCCTGGTCGGCGCGGTGACCCATGTGCTGGTCAACGACCCAACCCGCGGCTATGGCATCTTTGCTGCAACCATGCTGAAACGTGCCGATGCCGTGCAGGGAAGGTAATTTCCTGGGAAAAAGTGCGCATCGCACGTTTTTTACGAAAATGGTAAAACCGGAAAAGAAAAGCAAAAAGAAAACCGAACAACATCGCAGCAAGGGCAGGAGAGAGGACACGAAATGATCCGGAAGCTGTCGATAATTACGAATAGGCGGGGATTTTTGAAAGAAAAGAAAGTACGATTCTGCTTGCATGGCATGGTAAAATATGGTAAAATTCTCAATGTAGAGAGCGGCAGGCAGCCGCAGATCCGAATAACAGCTCCGGGCGCCGCAAAAACCGCCGTCCGCTGGGCTGAACATGCAAGGGGAGGAATTTTTGGATGGATAAGATCAAGTTTTTGATGACCGATACCGGCGCGCAGACCACGCAGCTTTGCCGCCAGGCACTGGAAGCCAAGGGAATTGATGTGACTGTATGCGAGAAAAACGGTTCGCAGGCGCTCAAATCCCTGCTGGAAGAGCACCCGCAGGCCGTTCTGCTGGATGCGTTTATGCCGGATCTGGACGCCATCACGGTCAAACAGCGCTATGAAACCCAGGATACCCGCGGCGGCCACACAACGTTCTTTGTGACCGGTGCATTCCAGAGTGAGGAAGTGGAGCAGGATTTGCTGGATAACGGTTTCTCGTTCTTTTTCGTTAAGCCGTTTGATGAAAACGTTCTGGTCAGCCGCGTACTGAAAGCCGCCGGTTCCACCAGCCGCCCGCAGCCGGTATCGCAGGATTGTGATGAGCTGACGGTGACAGAAATTCTGCATCAGGTCGGCGTACCGGCGCACATCAAGGGCTATCAGTTCCTGCGCGACGCCATTCTGCTGGCCGTGAGCGACCATGACTATATCAACGCTGTAACCAAGCGCCTTTACCCGGAAATCGCCAAGCGCAACGCCACCACGGCTTCCCGCGTGGAGCGCGCCATCCGCCACGCTATTGAAGTCGCCTGGGACCGCGGCGATGTGGATACCCTGAACAGCTACTTTGGCTATACCATCCACAACCTGAGAGGAAAACCCACGAACAGCGAGTTCATCGCAATGATCAGCGATAAGATCCGCCTGGATAAAAAGCAGCGCAGGGCGTGAGGCAAAACGACATTCTGTGGTTGAAAAACTGGCTGATTTGAGCACTGCGCTTACGCCTATAAATCCCGCCCTTTATTGCGGTGAAATTATAAAAACACACGTTTGACCCAATAAATAGTCTATGTCCAAAACGATAAACTTCCTGCATTGGTTGGCCCCCCAATCTGTGCAGGAAGTTTTTTTGCCCAAAAAAGTTCCTCTGTAAGCAGAAAACAGCGGAAAATAAAAACGAGCAAAAAAATTGCCCGTTTTAAGTGATTGCTGCCATGCGTGCTCTGCAAAAATCCTGCACCAAAATACTGGGATTGACTGGATTTTTATGGCTATGGCCTGTATAATAAATTCAGGGCAATACCGCATAATTCTAAGTGCCGATACGGCGAGCGAGGTGCGGCAGCTGCTAAGCCAAAAGCGCAGATAAT
>NZ_PSQF01000144.1:0-5018 GCF_003324125.1 Subdoligranulum sp. APC924/74
ATTATCTGCGCTTTTGGCTTAGCAGCTGCCGCACCTCGCTCGCCGTATCGGCACTTAGAATTATGCGGTATTGCCATTCTGTTTCTACAAACGCAGCGGGACTTTGCGTTAAAAACTCTTGGAATCCACAAAGAATTCCTGCGGCTCTTTGCCTTAAATCCTGTCTGTGTTTGCGAAATATCCGGCATTTTCTTTGTTTTCAGATATACCTTAAAAAGGGGTATATTCCCCAGGTGTACCTGAACAGAATATACCCCTATATTGTAATGCGAATCGAATATCTTGTCAAATTTACTGCTTGGCGTGCTCTGCTTTGGGCAAAAAGCCGAAGTACAGCACCGCGCCCACAATGATGATAATAATGATGGACAAAATGCCGTAATGGCTGGACTGGGCGTTGATCGCATCGATCTGCTCCGCCGTTGCGGTCTGAGCGGTCAGCCCCTGGGCCCCCAGCATTCCATTTGCCACCACACTGCTGACAACGCCGACCAAAGCCGGGCCCATGATGGAGCTGAACTTGCCAAAGATATCGAAGAAGCCGAAGAACTCGCCGGAGCGGTCCTTATCCGGGATCAGCTTGCCGTACATGGAGCGGGACAGCGCCTGAATGCCGCCCTGGCTGGTGGCGCACAACACAGCCAACACCCAGAACTGCCACAGGCTGTTCATAAAGAACGCAAAGATGCAGATGAACATATACACGCAGATGCCAAAGCCCACCATGGTGCGGGCACCGAACTTTTCGCTGCACTTGATGTAAAGCAGGCAGAACGGCAGGCCCAGAATCTGCACCAGCAGCAACGCCAGCATCATGCCTGTGGAATCCAGCCCCAGGTTGGTGCCATAGGTGGTTGCCATGCTGATGACGGTGTGCACGCCGTCAATATAGAAGAAATACGAAAGAATATAGATCAGCATCGGCTTGTTGGCAATGATCTCCTTGATGGTGGTACCAACGCCCTTCATGCTGCGGGCAACATCGCCCTTTTCATACGGCTTGCCAGAGGTCTGCTCGCAGTTTTTCAGCAGCGGCAAGCTGAACGCCAGCCACCACACAGCGGTCAGGCCAAACACAAACGCCAGGCAGGTCAGCATGGGCACGCCAACCAGGTTCATGATCAGAAAAATAAGCAGCGGAATGGTGGAGCCGCCGATGTAACCCAGGCCGTACCCCATGGTGGAGACTTTATCCATGCGGTCCTCGGTGGTAACATCGGTCAAAAAGGCATCGTAATAGATGGCGGAAGCATCAAAACCAATGACGCTGACGATGTACAGAACCAGGATCAGGCTGGCCACCTTGCCTGCTGCCACCGGGCCGGAGGTAAAATCCATCCCAGGCGTAAACGCCATGCCCGCGCAGGCTGCAACGCCCAGCAGCATGAAAAAGCTGAACAGCTTTTTGCGCATACCGCGGATATCGCCAAACACGCCCAGGAACGGAGCGGCCAGCGCCACGATCAGCATGGCGATGCTGGTTGCATAGCCCCAGGTGGACATGCTGGAAACACTGTCCGCCGTATAGCCCGCAACCGTGTCAAAAAAGATGGGGAGCAGCGTTACAATGATAACGGAATGGGCGCTGTTGGCCCAGTCGTACATCATCCAACTGATTTCCTGCTTGGTATAGCCTTTAAGCATGGGGTACCTCCTGATTTTGCATCCCGCCGCCGGGCAGGCCGCATTTACAGGGCAAAATTGCCCTTATTGGTATTGTAGCATTTCAGGCAGGCAAAAACAACAAGCCCCGCGTATGCGGGGCGTAAAAATCTGGTTAACTTTTCCGTCGTTTTTAACGAAATTGCACAAATATATTATTTTTGTTCAAATGTCAGTTTGCATTTTCAGAGGCAGCTTCCGCAGCGCCCGCTGCGGGTTCAGTGGCTTCCATCGTCACATCGTCCTGCGCTGCGGGTGTTTCCTCACTGGCTGCGGTTTTCCCAGCGTTGTCAGTGTCCGTCAGGTCCTGGCCGGCTTCGTTTTCCACGCGGTTCTGCATGTACTCTTCCAGCTTATCCCCAAATTCAACGGTGCCGTATTCATTTTGGTAATCGGTCAGCGGGTTGGTGCCAAAGGCGGCCATGTAGCGGTTCAACAGTTCATCGCCGTCCTTTTTGGGCACATCATCCAGGCTGGTGTAGGCATCGCCGTCCACATAGTACATGGTATCAACATGGGCCGCAATGTTTTGCAGGTTGCCGTGCATTTCCCACTCATCCAGCCATACACTCCACACTTCGCCATCGGTCAGGTTGCTCTGGTCCACATCAAAGCGATAGTATTCTACCGGGATATCTGTGGCATTTACCGCATCCATTACCTTCATGCAGTCGCGCACAAATTCTTCGGCGGTGGTCTGGGCACCGTAATTCATGGTCAGGTACACCGTTGCGTGCATCGTACCCACCGGCATATCCATGAACCAGCTCTCGCTGCTGACATCGATGGAATAATCATGTACAAAATCATGGGCATTGGGGATATTGCTCAGTGCCTTCTGAACAGACTTCTTGTACTGTTCCTCGGTGGTAACACGCTTGGTCACGTTTTCGGGAGTGAATGCCTGGGCTACTGCGGCCACTGCACCGGAAGCCCCCGCCGTGAGCATGATGATAATGCAGAGGAAGATGGAAATGACGTCATACTTGATCTTTACATCGGGGCGTGCGGCGTAAATCAGCACCTCAATGCCCAGAACGATCAGCACCACCGGGGCATACTTTACCACGCTGAGCACATTGACATTCGGCATAAAAATCTGGGCCAGCTGGATGGCACCGATGGCAACCAGCATCAGGCCAAGGCTGAAGGTGCCCACCCGCCGCACTTTGACCGGGGGCTTGGGGGCCGTTTCGGGCGCGGCCTGCGCGGTGGTATCCTGGCTGGCATCCTGGCAGGTATCCTGGGTCGGTTCCTCCGGCACAGGGGTATTCTGGTTAAAATTGTTTTCCATAGTGAATCACCATTTTCTCTTTTGTCTGTTGAATCATTGTCAGGCTATCGGGCGGCACTGTTTTTATTCCAAATGGCCGCTGGCTACCAGGCGGGGTGCTGTGCTGCACCCTGCCCTACACTTTCTTTTCAATTTTCTTTTCAAATTTGCTTGCTTTGCCGGTTCAGCCCTGGTACGGGGGCAGGTCGTCGGTATCGTTGTGGTGGGCATGTTTGCCAAAGCCCAGCAGGCGGCCGCCAAAAGCAATCAGCAGCACCGCCACCACAACGGAAGGGATTGCGTTGTTGAGGGTATAGATTATATCCCAGTAAACGCCCAGCTGTTGCAGAATATTGCTCACGATCGGCCATACCACGCTGTCATACATCACATAAACGCCCGTAAGCAGCAGGCACCAGCCAATGATCTTGTTCATTTTGGGGGTCATTTTAGCTTTGGCACCGCCGAGCTGATTCTGCCAATCCGGCGGGAGCAGGAATTCATCCGGCTTGGGGTCCCCCGCTACCAGGTAGCGGATAAGGTCATAGGTGTCAAAAAAGCTGAACATATACACCACGGCGACGCCCACCACCAGCGGGGAAATGATGGTGCCCAGCATGATGAACAGGCAGAAGTAGACCAGCAGCGAGGTACCGCGCTTCATATACCCGTAATACATCTGCCCTGCGCCGGGGATGCAGGCAAAAATAAAGGTCAAAAATGCGTTTTTCTTCATAGTGTATCACTCTCCGTGGGCGGGGCTGCCGCCGTTATTGGTGGGGTTGCTGCGGGGCACAACCGGGTCGGCCAGCTGGGCCAGCCCACTGTTGATGGTAAGCTGCATTCCGTCGAACATATCGCTCAGGCCGCTGCTCATGCTGTCAAACATACCGCCAAGCGCCTGGCTTACGGTCACGTTGGGGGTTGCTTCCGGCAGCTGCTGCACGGGCTTTTGCACCGTACCAACGCCGCCAAAGAATCCGAACCGCCACAGCGCAAAGGCCAGCATTACGGCGGCAGCCGTGGAAACATAGCGGTTTGTCATAATGCGGAAACTGCGCAGCCGCATCAGGGCCTGCACCTGGGGGATCAGGTCCCGCATGGGCTGTTTCAGCTTTTCGGGGACCGATTCAATCAGGGCGGTATAGCGGGCAAGGCAGTAATCACAGAAGGTCAGGTGCTCTGCGGTCTCCAGGCTGCCCAGTTCATCCAGGCGGCTCTCCTGCAGGGCGTGCAGCCCCTCATCCGTCAGGTGGCCTTCAGCATCAAACAGGGCTTCGTTATCAAATGGGGTGTTATTTTCGTTTTGCGGAAACATTGCCTGTTCCATTATTCCTGCCTCCTTTCCATGATCTGTTTGCGCAGGATCGCTTTTGCGCGGAACAGCTGGTTCTGAACAGTGGGTGCCGGGCGGCCCAGCTTTTGGGCTATGGCCGCCACGGGCAGCCCGTCCAGCAAATACATGGCCGCGGCCCGGCCATAGGGTTCGCGCAGGGTGCGCACCATCGTTTCCAGCTCTGCGGCATCGGTCTGGCGCATAAATTCATCCTGCGGGTCCGGCTCTGCGCTTTGCAGGCCGCTGCCGGGCGGCGGTGTGCCGCGTGGTTCCGGCATCGTTTCGTCGGATTGTGCCTCCACCCTGCGCGCCCAGGAGCTTTTCAGGTGGTCCTTGCATTTGTTGGCTGCCACACGCACCAGCCATTGCTTATAGTATTGGGGCTCGCACCGGTCAATGGACGACCATGCCGAAAGGAAGGTATCCTGGGTCAGATCCTCGGCGGTGTGGGGGTTGTGGGCAAACTGCAAACAAACGGTATAAACCAGTTTTTGGTATTGCTGCATCAGCTGGGTAAAATCTGTTTGGTTCAGTGCCCCACACCTCCTTTCGCATTCATCTGCCGGCGCGCTTTCTTTGTTGGAAGCGCTTCTGTATACTAATACGAAAAATGCTCCCGACATTTTGCAGCGGGAGCAGATATTTTTGAAAAAATTATGAGGCAATACCGCACAATTCCCGCCTAACGGCTCAAGCACCGCTCCGGCGGCTGCGGCACGGCATCTGCGTTGCCAAAATGCTCGATAA
>NZ_PSQF01000145.1:0-4974 GCF_003324125.1 Subdoligranulum sp. APC924/74
ATTATCTGCGCTTTTGGCTTAGCAGCTGCCGCACCTCGCTCGCCGTATCGGCACTTAGAATTATGCGGTATTGCCTTAAAAAGATTTGAATAAAAATCCAATTAAAAAGTTCCCTCTTCATCGTTTTAGGGCCATGCACATCCCTGTTTTACACCACCAACACCGAATCCACCTTTTTGCTGCAGAACGTTGCCATTACCAAACCAGCGTGGACACCAGCGCCGCCGCCACAGCAGACAGCTGGAGTAATTATGAGGTAGAAAAGGCGTAACTCACTCTTTTATCTTCTTGGGCAACACCGCACAATTCCCGCCTTACGGCTTAAGTGCCGCTCCGGCGGCTGCGGCACGGCATCTGCGTTGCCAAAATGCTCGATAAGACATCCAGTATTATCTGCGCTTTTGGCTTAGCATCTGCCGCACCTCGCTCGTCGTATCGGCACTTAGAATTATGCGGTATTGCCCTTGATTTCTTCTTTCTTCAATTTTTCCAATTTCCTCATTTCTTATTTTCACACTCTTTTCGTTCCTATTTCGCCATTCCCCCTTTCCAAATAAAAACAGCAGCACACCGGCTTCCCTATTTTCCGGGAAACGGTGTGCTGCTGTTTTATTGCGTTATCGTATTTAAGGCAACACCGCACAATTCCCGCCTGACGGCTTAAGCACCGCTCCGGCGGCTGCGGCACGGCATCTGCGTTACCAAAATGCTCGATAATACACAAAGTATTATCTGCGCTTTTGGCTTAGCAGCTGCCGTGCCTCGCTCGCCGTATCGGCACTTAGAATTATGCGGTATTGCCTTAATTTTTTCTTATAGCAAAATACCAGCTGAAACGTGAAAGTCAAAACTTGATTCAATCAGCCAAAAATCTGTTTGGCGTAATCGGCGCTGGCTTTGGCGTCCTTGGCATAAAAATCGGCACCGATCTGTTCGGCGTATGCCTTGGTCAGCACAGCGCCGCCCACCATGACCTTGCAGGGCAGGTTGGCCGCGTGCAGGGCTTCGATGGTGGCCTGCATGTTGGGCACGGTGGTGGTCATCAGGGCCGAAAGCCCCACCAGCGGCGCACCGGTCTGGCGCACGGCTTCCACCACGCGCTCCGGCGGCACATCGCGGCCCAGATCCAGCACGTCATAGCCATAGTTTTCCAAAATTACGCGCACAATGTTTTTGCCAATATCGTGTACGTCACCTTTTACGGTGGCGATCACAATACGGCCTTTGCTTTCACCCTGGCTGCCGCTGGCGGCAATGGCGGTTTTGATCACTTCAAAAGCAGCCTGGGTCGCCGTGGCGGATTGCAGCAGCTGCGGCAAAAAGATGGAGCCTTTTTCAAAGGCGTCGCCCACCACATCCAGCGCGGGGATCAGCGTTTCGTTCACCACCTGCAAAGGCTCGCGGGTTTTCAGGGCTTCCTCTGCAGCGGCGCGGGCTTCGTTTTTCAGGCCGCGGCGCACGGCTTCAAACAGAGCATCGGCCCCTGCTGCACCGCCCGCCGGGGCGGCGGCATCAGTTTTTGCCACCTGGGAGGTCTGCACCTGCACATTGGCATAGGCGGCAACGTAATCATTGCACTTTTCGTCCTGGCTGGTCAGCACACGGTAGGCGCGCACGGCGGCCATCATTTCCGGCGTGTTGGGGTTCATGATGGCAAGGTCCAGCCCGGCCTGCATGGCCAACGTCAGGAAAGTGGTATTCATGTAGCCGCGGCAGGGCAAACCAAAGCTGATGTTGGAAACACCCAGCACGGTGCGCACGCCCAGTTCCTTTTTGCACATGGTAATGGCTTTCAGGGTTTCGGCAGCGGCGCTCTGCTCAGCAGAAACCGTCAGCGTCAGGCAGTCGATGTAAACATCCCCGCGGGGAATGCCGATAGCATCCGTTGCGGCCACAATGCGCTTGGCAACCTCAAAGCGGCCCTCTGCCGTTTTGGGAATGCCGTGTTCATCCAGTGCCAGACCAACCACGGCGGCGCCGTACTTTTTGCACAGGGGCAGAATGCTGTCCAGCACCTTCTGCTCGCCGTTGACCGAGTTGACGATCGGCTTGCCGTTATAAATGCGCAGCGCGCGGGCCAAAGCATCTTTGTTGGAAGAATCCAGCTGCAATGGCAGGTCGGTGATGGATTGCAGCTCCCGCACCAGCATTTCCAGCGTGGCGGGTTCGTCAATATCCGGCAGACCGGCGTTCACGTCCAGCAGCTCGGCACCGGCTTCGGCCTGGGCTACGGCCTGGGCGCAGGCATAGGCGCTGTCGCCCTCCCGCAGGGCCTGCTGCAAGCGCTTTTTGCCGGTGGGGTTGATGCGCTCGCCCACCACGGTAATGCCGTTTACCTCCACGCAGCGCACGGGGGTACACAGGCGGCTGCGCACAATAGGGGTTTTGGCGGCGGGGGTTTTATCCTGGGTCAGCTCTTTCAGCAGGCGGATGGATTCCGGCTCAGAGCCGCAGCAGCCGCCCAGCATGGAAATTCCGGTGGGCAGGTAGGCGGCCATCTCAGCGGCAAACTCCGCCGGGGTGATATCATAGCTGCCGTCCAGGTTCGGCAGGCCCGCATTGGGCTTGACAAACACCGGCATACCGGCGGGCACCACACGGCAGAGCCGCTGAGCAAAGGGCAGGATTTCCTTGGGGCCCAGCGAGCAGTTGATGCCCACGGCGTCCGCACCAAGGCCGGCGGCGGTAATGCCGTAGCTTTCCACTGTGCAGCCGGTAAAGGTACGGCCACGGGCCTCAAAGCTCATCGAGGTAAACACCGGCAGGTCACAGTTTTCCTTTGCGGCCAGGATGGCGGCTTTCAGCTCATACAGGTCGGTCATTGTTTCCAGAAAGACGAGGTCTGCCCCGGCTGCGGCACCGGCGCGCACCATCTCAGCAAACTGGGCGCAGGCATCCTCAAACGGCAGGGTACCGGCCGGGGCCAGCAGCTCGCCGATGGGGCCGATATCCAGTGCCACCAGGGCACCGGTTTCCTGCGCGGCGGTCCGGGCACATGCGATGGACGCTTCGATCACCTGCTGCACAGTATAGCCGGTTCCCTTCAATTTACGAGGGTTGGCGCCAAAGGTGTTTGCCAGCAGGATATCCGCCCCGGCGCGGGCATAGTCCCGGTGGACGGCAGTGAGCACATCCGGCATGATAAAGGCGGCCAGTTCCGGCTTTTGTTCTGTGGTCAGGCCGCGCAGCTGCAGCTGGGTGCCCATGGCGCCATCCAGCATAATAAAGCGGCGGCGGGCAAATACTTCCTCAATTTTCACAGGTGGTTCCCCTCTTTCTGTATTCGCACTTTTCGCGCAGCAGGCAGTGCCCGCACCCGGCGCGGGCCCCCGTTACCGGGTGGTCCGCCACGCCAAGGATGGCTGTTACGCTTTTGCGCGGGGTCAGCAGATTTTCCGGCGTGACCGCCATGCCAAGGCCGCGCACGGTATCCAGCGCAATGGCAAACGGCTGCTGCAAAGTCAGCGGGCAGTCCCCATAGCCGGGGGAAAAACGCCCCGTCAGGTAGTGCCCCTGCGCCTGCACGCTGGTGCGGATCTCGGCTTCCAGCGCGTTGCACAGCTCTTCCATCACAGCGGAAGCCATCGCATCCACCACAGCGGCCAGGGCAATATCCGTCAGCTCCAGGCGGCGCATCAGGGTATCAGCCCCACTGCCAAGGGTAACGGCCATCAGCACCATGGCATCGCAGCCGCGCAGGTGGCGGGCAATATCATTCCCGGCGTTCTGCAGCGGCAGGGCGGTCAGCGGCAGCTGTTTCCACACGCCGCGCGGGGTGGCGGCGGCGCGCAGGGCGTCCTCGGCTTTTTGCAGCAGCACCTGGGATGCAGCATCCGGCTGCCAGCCCCCTGCCCCAAGGTAGCGAAGGGTTTCGGCGCGGGTATCGTTTTGCGGGTAGGCTAATTGCACAGCGTTTCACTCCCCCTCTATGGGGCCAACAGGCCGATTACAGCAGGTCCTTGATGCCCTCATACACAGCGGCGGCAACCTTGGCGTCATTCATGGCATACAGGTGCACACCGTCCGCGCCGCCCTCGATCAGATCTCGCAGCTGCTGCACGGCATAGTCAATACCGGCAGCATACAGGCTTTCGGGGTCGTCCTGGTAGCGGGAGATCATGCGGGTAAACTCCGAAGGCAGGCTAGCGCTGGAAAGTGCCACCGTGCGCTCGATCTGGCTGCGCTTAACGATGGGCATAACACCGGCAGACACCGGCAAAGTGATGCCTGCGCGGCGGGCCAGGTTCAAAAAGCGATAAAAGTGCATATTATCAAAGAACAGCTGGGTCAGCAGGTGGGTGGCACCGGCCTCCTGCTTAAAGCGCAGGTTGGCAACATCCTGGGCCAGGGTAGCGGCTTCGGGGTGGCCTTCGGGGTAGCAGGCAGCGTGGATATCAAATTCCGGCTGGGTCTGCCACACAAACTGGGCCAGGTCGCTTGCGTGGGCAAAGTCCGGGCTTTCGGGGCGGGTGGGGGTGCGGTCGCCGCGCAGGGTCAGCACGTTGCGCACACCGGCGGCATTCAGCTGGTCCAGCAGCTGGGCGGCCTTTGCCTTATCGCTGCCCATGCAGATCATGTGGGCCAGCGGCTCTACGTTCAGGTCGTTTTTCAGGAATTCGGCCACTTCCACAGTGGAAACGCCGCCCGTGGAGCCGCCTGCACCGTAAGTAACGCTGATAAAATCCGGGTTAAGGGTGCGCATGGTGCGCAGGGTGTCCTTCATTTTACCAAAGTTGGCGGTCTGCTTCGGGGGGAAGCACTCGATGGAAAACACGCAAGGCTTGCGCTTGAACATCTGGGAGATCTGCATAGGATTCATCCTCCTGTATTTTTATTACTTTCCTCTATTTCTACCCAATTAAGGCAATACCGCATAATTCTAAGTGCCGATACGGCAAGCGAGGTGCGGCAGATGCCAAGCCAAAAGCGCAGATAATACTGGATGCTGCAAAGGTGAGCGCCGCCAGTGGCGGA
>NZ_PSQF01000146.1:0-4967 GCF_003324125.1 Subdoligranulum sp. APC924/74
GCAATACCGCATAATTCTAAGTGCCGATACGGTGAGCGAGGTGCGGCAGATGCTAAGCCAAAAGCGCAGATAATACTTTGTGTATTATCGAGTATTTTGGCAACGCAGATGCCGTGCCGCAGCCGCCGGAGCGGTGCTTAAGCCGTCAGGCGGGAATTGTGCGGTATTGCCTAAGCATAAAGGCAAGTCTATAGCCATACACAGCCCGCACAGGCCGTAAAATTTACAAAGTTTCCACAAATTGCCCAAAAATACAAAATCGACGAAAATGCGATATATTCCACAAGGCACCCGCTGCACGGAATCTTGACGGGGCGGGCTTCCTATGGTACATTATTAAATGTATCGTTTTGCCCTGGGGTGTAGTGTACCATTTTGCACGCCATGGCCGGGAAGTGCTGTATTGCTTTAGGAGCGCTATTCATGATCGATTTTGAACATGTTACCAAAGTATATGAAACCCAAAATGATGAAAATGTGGCGTTGGAAGATATCAACATCCACATTGATGAAGGGGAATTCGTTTTTATCCTGGGCCATTCCGGCGCGGGCAAATCCACATTCCTCAAACTGATCCAGATGGAAGAAAAGCCCACCGAAGGCAAAATTTATATCAATGATCAGGACCTGACCACCATCAAGCGCCGCAAGGTGCCTTATCTGCGCCGCCAGATGGGCGCGGTGTTCCAGGATTTCCGCCTGATCCCCACCATGACGGTGTACGAGAACGTGGCTTTTGCCATGCGCGTGACCAACATCAATAACAAAACCATCAAGAACCGTGTACCGTTCGCCCTCAGCCTGGTTGGCCTGGAGGATAAGATGGACCGCCTGCCGGATGAGCTTTCCGGCGGCGAGCAGCAGCGCGTTGCCGTGGCCCGCGCCCTGGCCCATGGCCCCAAGCTGATCATTGCGGACGAGCCTACCGGCAACATTGACCCCGAAATGAGCATGGATATCATGCAGCTGTTCGAGGCCATCAATAAAGTGCATATCACCGTTGTGGTTGTTACCCATGAGCATGAGCTGGTGCACAAGCTGGCCGCCAAGTATAACAACCGAATCATCACGCTGGCCAACGGGCATGTGGCATCTGATACCGCCCACCCCGAAGTGGCGCAGGAGTACGAAGAATGGCTTGCTGCCCGCCAGAACGATGATGAATACGAGTATGAGGATTAAGGAGGGGTAGACCATGCGTTTTTCCAGTTTTACCTACCTCGTGGGGCAGGGCCTGCATAACCTCAAGGCAAACAAAATGATGACACTTGCCTCTATGGGCGTGTTGATCGTCTGTATGATTTTGGTTGGCGCAGCATTTTTGTTCGGCGCTAATATTGATTCCATGGTGGCCTATATCGGTGAGCAGAACGAAACGGTTGCGTTCATCAATGATGACGCTGATACCGCCGCCGTGGAGGAAGCCATCCGCAGCATTCCGCATGTGGCCGGGGTGGAGTTCATCTCCAAAGACCAGATGCTGGACGAGTACAGCCAGCGCCTGGAAGGCTACACCAACCTGAAAGAGATGTTCCAGAACGATAACCCGCTGCTGGCCAACTATGTGGTGCGTGCCGATGACCCGGCCAACATCTCCAGCGTGGCCGCAGCATTACAGAATGTGGACGGCGTGCGCGCGGTCAACTCGCCGCAGGCCATGTCAGATCTGTTTGTTTCGCTGCAAAAGGCGGTTACTTATGTCTGCTATGGCCTGGTCATCGTGCTGGCCATCGTCAGCGTGGTGGTCATCAGCAACACCATCAAAATTACCGTGTTCAACCGCCGCAAGGAGATTGGCATTATGAAGCTGGTTGGTGCAACCAACGGCTTTATCCGGTTCCCGTTCTTTGTGGAGGGTGTTACCTCCGGCCTGATCTCCGCGCTGATCGCTTCCGCCATTGTGTGCGGCGGATACTATGCCGTGTATGAATGGTACGGCAAGAACCCCACCAACCTGACGGCAATGTTTGGCGGCACACTGCTGCCGCTGCAGGACCTGTGGTATTATGTTGTGCTGGGCTTTATGCTGTTTGGCTTTGTGCTGTGCGGCATTGGCACTGCAACCAGCATCCGCAAACATCTGCAGGTCTGAGCACCCGGCGCTTGCCTTGAGCTTTTTGAACCGCCAAAACCCGTTTTACCCGCATCCCACCAAAGGGGGAAAGTTGAAAATGTCCATTGCCATCCGCCGCAATGTGCGGCGCGCAGGGGCTGCGCTGATGGCTGCCGTGGTTGCCGCGGCGCTGTGCCTGAATGCTGCCATGCCGGCCCATGCCGATGATAAGCAAAAAGAGCTGGAAAACAAAAAGAACGAGCTGCAGTCGGAACTGAACCAGATCCGCCAGCAGCTGAAAGACGTTGCCAGCGATAAAGCCGAAGCCGAGCAGCAAAAACAGCTGCTTGTGCAGGAGAAAAACACCATCAAGGGCCAGATCAATGCGCTGAATGACCAAATTGATGATATCAGCGCACAGATCGTGGAAAAAGAACAGCAGATCACCGATAAGCAGGCTGAAATTGACCAGAAGCAGGCAGAATACGATGACCGCTGGGCAAAATATAAAGAGCAGGTCGTCAGTATGCAGATGCTGGACCAGGGCGGCGGTATTGCGCTGCTTTCCACGGCGGAAAACATTTATCAGCTGCTGACCTTTGACCAGGTGCTGCAGGATATTTCGGATGCCAACACCCAGGCCTGCGAGGATCTGGAACAGCAGGGCATTGAGCTGACCAACGAGCGCACCCAGCTGGAAGAAGCGAAGGCATCGCTGGAAGCGGACGAAGAAGAGCTGCAGAACCAGAAAAGCCAGCTGGACAGCAAAACCCAGGAGCTGGCCAGCAACATTCAGGCCCAGGATGCCAGCATCTCCGCTGCCGCAGCGCAGGAGCAGGCTCTGGAAGAAGCCAAGAGTGATAAACAGGCAGAGTTCGATAAGGCTGCTGATGAATATGACGCTTACCTGAAATCTCTGATTGCCCAGACCCAAAGGAACTACGCCAATGCGCCCATCAGCTGCTCGCTGAACTTTATCTGCCCGCTGCCGAGCTATAAGTATATCTCCTGCCAGTATGGCAGCGGCGGCCACAAGGGCGTTGACTTTGCCGCGCCCGGCGGCACCAACATCCGCGCTGTGGCAAGCGGCGTTGTCACCGTGTCCGGCTGGCACTACAGCTATGGCAACTATGTCATGATTTACCACGGCACCGACGACCAGGGCAACACCTATGCTACCCTGTACGCCCACATGAACAGCACCCCGCCGGTCAGTGTGGGCCAGAACGTTTCGCAGGGGGATGTCATCGGCCATGTTGGCACCACCGGCAACTCCACCGGCAACCACCTGCACCTGGAACTGCGTGTGAACGGTGCGCGCACCAACCCGCTGAACTATGTTCCGCACTAATGTTATGGTGTAGCTGAAAAAGCGCCAGCCGACACTTTATTTTCAGTTATGCCTTAGGCCTGACAGCCTGAAGGAGATCAATTTCGATGAACCAGCAAAAACATAAGCTTGTTGTGCGCATTGTCTGCCTGGTGATCGCCGTCTTGATGGTGGCAAGCCTTGCCGCAACGGCGTTTATGGCACTGCTTTGATCCGGCAGCAACGCACAACTTTTACGCAAGGGAGCACATTTTCGCTATGAGCAAAAAAGTCAGTCTTGGTGTGGCCGCAACCGTCACGCTGATTGCAATGGCCGTGACCTTTTCCATGACCATGACCGTATCCATGAACATGTTCAACAATACGGTTTCCAGTGTTAAAAACAAGGAGCGCATGTATAACAAGCTGTCCGAAGTGGACCGCTATGTGCGCGCCAATGAGTACTTTGATATCAACGATGATACGCTGAACGATACCATTGCATCCGGCTATATGCTGGGCATCAGCGACCGGTACGCCCGCTATTATTCCGCCAAGGCCTACAGTGAAAGAGTCGGTCTTGCCAATGGCCGCCTGATGGGCATTGGCGTTGCCGTTGTCAAGGATCCGTCCTCCGGCTATGCGCGCATTATCCGTGTGTATGATAACACCCCCGCTACCAACGTTGGTCTGGAAGTCGGCGGCTTTATCACCGCTATCGGCGATACCAGCACCCGCAGCATGAGCGATACCGCCGCCATGACCTCCGCCCTGTTGGGGGAGGAAGGCAGTACCGTCAACATCAAATACCTGACCCCCCTGCGGGAAGAGCAGAGCTTTGAAATTATCCACGCCAACTATACCACCCCCAGCATCAGCACGGTGCGCCTGATGGATAACGGCGTTGGCTACCTGCGCATTGATTCCTTTACCTCAGGCACGGCGGTGGAATTCCGCAATGCTGTCAACAGCCTGACCAACCAGGGGGCTACCTCGCTGATTTTTGACCTGCGCGATAACAGCGGCGAAAACCTGAACGCTGCCCTTGTTGCCACAGATTACTGCGTGCCCTCCGGTCTGATTGCCCAGAGCCAGGATAAGGGCGGCAATGTGGCAGACCTGCGTATGTCTGACGAAAACGAGATCAACCTGCCCATGGTCTGCCTGGTCAACGGCAGCACGGCATCCGGTGCGGAGCTGTTTGCCAACGCTCTGCGTAAAATGGCCGGGGCTACCATCGTGGGCAGCACCACGGCGGGCAAAGGTGTTCTGCTCAGTGACCCGCAGAGCCTTTCGGACGGCAGCGCGGTGGTAATCACCGTGGGCATTCTGCTGGATAACGAGGGCAAAAACTGGAACGGCACCGGCCTGACCCCGGATGTGGATGCCAGCCTGACCAACGATGAACAGAGCAGCTATTACGACTTTACTGTCGATAACGACCCTCAGATCACCAAGGCTATCAATGCCATTTCCGGCGCCAATGGCCAGTAAGCGGGCAGGGGAGACCCAGCCTGAGATATACCCTAAGGCAACACCGCACAATTCCCGCCTTGCGGCTTAAGCACCGCTCCGGCAGCTGCGGCACGGCATCTGCGTTGCCAA
>NZ_PSQF01000147.1:0-4881 GCF_003324125.1 Subdoligranulum sp. APC924/74
TTATCTGCGCTTTTGGCTTGGCATCTGCCGCACCTCGCTCGCCGTATCGGCACTTAGAATTATGCGGTATTGCCTTAGAATATTACTGTAATTTATCATATTAAAGTTTTTTGCCAGGCCTTTTTTCAAAAAAGGCCGTCCGTAACTCTCAAGAGGTGCTATGTTAAAACCACTTGTTACCCAGGTTTGGCCGCAGTTCACGGCCGATGAACAGTTTACCGCCAGCTTCAGCAATGTGTTTGTGGAGCGGGTAGAACTGTTCCGTTCCGCACGCAAAGTTATCATCTGCCTGCGCAGCACAGAGCCGCTGGACTCTGCCCTGTGCGGGCGTCTTTTGGCGTCATTGGAGCAGATTTTTGCCGGTTATGAGTTGACCATGCGCAACTACTTCAACTATAACGCCATCACGCCGGAAGCCGTCAAGGCTATGATCGAAGAGCTCAAACAGCAGGGGATGCCGGTCAACGGCTTTCTGGATAAAGCCCAGCCGGTTGCTTTTGCTCAGGACGGTCTTGTGGTGCGGGTCAACGCGGGTCTGCCGATTCTGGAAAGCGTGGAGCTGCCCAGGCATCTGGCAGAACTCATCCAGGAGCGCACCGGTGCTTTGCCCATTGTGCGCATGGAGCTGGTCGGCAAACAGATGGATGCGGACGAACTCGACCGCCGCGTGGCAGAAAAGGTGCCCGCCGTGCAGTTCAAGGCCAAAGAAGAAGTGGCACCCTTTACCATTGAGGGGCTGGAGCTCACCTCCAAGCCGGCTAAGGTGTTCTATGGCAAGTCTTTCAAGCCTGCCGACCTGCGCCCGCTGAACGATCTGGGCGATGGCGGCAAGGTGACCGTGTGGGGCGATGTATTCTTTACCGAGGTAAAGGGCAACCGCCGCAAAATCTACTTTACCTCCATCACCGACTATAACGGTTCCATCAACCTCAAAGTCCTCGGCGATGAAAACGAGGATATGTCTAAGTGGGAGGGCCTCAAATCCGGCACAACCCTCATCGTGCGCGGCAACTATACCTATGATAAGTACGAGCACGACTATGTCCTGCTGCCCTATGATGTATTGCAGGTGGAGCGTATGCCCCGCCATGATGATGCCCCCGAGGGGCAAAAGCGCGTGGAACTGCATCTGCATACCAAGTCTAGCAGCATGGACGGCTTCTGCGATTCCGGCAAGATCGTGCGCCTGGCCCACCGCATGGGCCACCGCGCCATTGCCATTACCGACCACGGCGTGTGCCAGGGCTACCCGGAAGCCATGCTTGCCACTGACGAGATCCACCAGGACGACCCCAACTTCAAGCTGATCTATGGGTGTGAAGCCTACTTTGTGGACGATATGATCCCCGCTGTGTATGGCACCAAAACCATGCCCATCACCGGCTCCTTTGTGGTGTTTGATACCGAGACCACCGGCCTGGACTCCAACGTGGAAGCTTTGACCGAGATCGGCGCCGTGTACGTGGAAAACGGCAAGATCAACCCGGATAAGAGTTTCTGTACATTCGTCAACCCCGGCAAACCCATCCCGCAAAAGGTGGTGGAGCTGACCGGCATCAACGACAGCATGGTGGCCGATGCCCCCACACCGGCCGAGGCCATCCGCCAATTCAAGGAATTCTGCGGCGATAACATCCTGGTTGCCCACAACGCCAACAGCTTTGATATGCTGTTCATCCGTAAAGCAGGGGATAAGGCGGGGGTGGATTTTTCCAACACCTATATTGACACCCTGCCCATGGCGCAGGCGTTGTTCCCTGGCCTGCATAACTATAAACTGGATACCATCAACAAACATCTGGAAATCCAGCCCTTTAACCACCACCGCGCCGTGGATGACGCCATGGCGCTGGCCCGCATCTTTGAGGTTATGCTCTCCGATTTGAAGGAGAAGGACATGACCACCGTGGAGGCTATCAACACCGGCCTTGGCGGCAACAAAGAGGTGTTGAAAAAGAAGTATTACCACCTGATCATTCTGGTGCAGAACCAGACAGGACTCAAAAACCTGTACCGCATTGTCAGTGCGGCGCACACCAAGTATTTCTTCAAAAAGCCGCGCGTGCCCCGCAGCCTGCTGAATCAATACCGCGAGGGCCTGCTGCTTTCACCTGCGTGCGAAGCAGGCGAGCTGTACCGCGCTGTAGTGGCAGGCAAGGCCCATGATGAACTGCTGCGCATTGCCCGGTATTATGACTATCTGGAAGTGCAGCCTCTTGGCAACAACGAGTTCATGGTCCGCAATGGGCAGGTGGATTCCATCGAAGCCATCAAGAACTTCAACCGCACCATCATCCAGCTGGGCGAAGAACTGCATATCCCCGTGGTTGCTACCGGTGACGTTCACTTCCAGGAGCCGGAGGACCGCATTTACCGCGCGGTCCTGCAGGCAGGCAACGGCTTTAAGGATGCTGACAACCAGGCCCCGCTGTTCTACCGCACCACGCCGGATATGCTGGAGCAGTTCAGCTATCTCCCGCAGGAAAAAGCCTTTGAAATCTGCGTGACCAACCCCAACAAGATTGCCGCTACCATTGATAACAATCTGCGCGCCATCCCCAAGGGAACCTACCCGCCTTCCATTGAGGGTGCTGAGGATCAGCTGCGCTCCGGCACCTGGCAGCACGCCCGCCGTGATTACGGCAACCCCCTGCCGGATGTGCTGCAAAAGCGCCTGAAAAAAGAGCTGGATTCCATCTGCGGCCATGGTTACGCTGTTTTGTATGTCATTGCGGTCAAGCTGGTGGCGTTTTCCAACGCAGGCGGCTACCAGGTGGGCAGCCGTGGCTCTGTCGGCTCCAGCGCTGTGGCGCACTTTTCCGGCATTTCGGAGGTCAACTCCATGCCGCCGCACTACCTGTGCACTAAGTGCAAGCACAGCGAGTGGATTGATGATGGCGTGACGATGGACGGCTTTGACCTGCCGGATAAAAAATGCCCTGTCTGCGGCGAACCCATGATCATGGACGGCCACGATATCCCGTTTGAAACCTTCTTGGGCTTTTACGGCGATAAGGAGCCGGATATCGACCTGAACTTCTCCGGCATGTACCAGTCCAACGTTCACCGCTATACGGAGGAGCTGTTCGGCAAGGAGAATGTGTTCAAGGCGGGCACTGTATCCGGCCTGCAGGATAAAACGGCTTACGGTTATGTGAAAAAATATCTGGAAGAGCGTGGCAAAACCGTGAACCGTGCTGAGGTAAACCGCCTGTGCCTGGGCTGCACCGGTGTCAAGCGCACCACGGGCCAGCACCCCGGCGGCATGGTTGTTGTGCCTTCCACCTTTGATATTTATGATTTCTGTGCCATTCAGCACCCGGCGGACGATGTGAAGGGCGGCCTGCTGACCACCCACTTTGAATTTAAGTACCTGCATGATACGCTGCTCAAGCTGGACGAGCTGGGTCATGATGTTCCGACTTTCTATAAGTTCTTTGAAGAGTATTCCGGCATCCCCATTGACAGCGTGCCGATGAACGATCCCAAGGTCTACAGCCTGCTGACCTCCACCGAAGCACTGGGCGTTACCCCGGAGCAAATCGGCAGCCAGACCGGTACCTTCGGCATCCCGGAAATGGGCACCAACTTTGTGCGCGGCATGCTGCTGGATGCAAAGCCGAAAAACTTCTCGGAGCTGATCCAAATCTCCGGCCTGTCCCACGGCACGGATGTGTGGACCGGCAACGCGGACGAACTGATCCGCTCCGGTACCTGCACCATTGCCGAGGTGATCGGCTGCCGTGACAGCATCATGCTCTACCTGCTGCGCAAGGGGCTGGAACCCAAAATGTCATTTGACATTATGGAGGCCGTGCGTAAAGGCAAGGTGGCCAAGGGCGGCTTTAAGCCCGGCTGGGAAGAAGCCATGAAGGAGCATGATGTGCCGGATTGGTACATCGAATCCTGCCGCAAGATCAAGTATATGTTCCCCAAGGCTCACGCTGTTGCCTACCTGATGGCGGCCATCCGCCTGATGTGGTTCAAGGTGTACCACCCGGCTATCTTCTATGCTGTGTACTTTACCGTTCGCGGCGCGGATATCGACTATGAAGCAGCTGTTGGCGGTGTGCGCGTGGCCAAGGAGCACCTGCGGGATAACGAAAAGATCCCCAAGGATGAGCGTACCGCTAAGGACGATGATGCCCTTGTCAGCCTACAGCTGGTCAATGAAATGCTGCAGCGCGGCTGCCAGTTCCTGCCCATTGAGCTGGGCAAGAGCTATGCCAGCAAGTATGTGGTGGAGGACGGCAAAGTGCGCCTGCCCTTTACCGCCATCCGCGGCCTGGGCGAAGCTGCCGCTGTGGCGTTGGAACAGGCTACCATCCATGGGCAGGAATATATCTCGGTGGAAGAACTGCAGCAAGCCTCCGGCGTGGCGCAGTCGGTATTCGACAAATTGCACGAAGTCGGCGCTTTGGGAAATCTGCCGGAAACCAGCCAGGTTGACCTGTTCAGCTTAATGTAATGGCAATCCCCCGAAATCCCGCCTGCCGCAGCGCAGGCAGATCAGCATACGAATATACGATGATGTACCGGACCTGCAGTAGCGCTGCGGGAACGGTACTTTTTGTTTTGCGGGATTCGCTTTGATTCGTTGATTGAACTTACAGCCAGGCAGGGGAAAACACCCCCCAAAAAAAAATGCCCGCGCCCCATTCCAGCAAAATTTTCCGGGGCAGGTGTAGAAATTGCGTATTTGACGATGGAAAATTGATTTATCATGGAGAACATGATAGACTATAGAATACATGTAGAATCTACAAGGAACTATACGATGCCCCGCAGTAAAGATAAACAAATTTAAGGCAATACCGCATAATTCTAAGTGCCGATACGGCGAGCGAGGTGCGGCAGATGCCAAGCCAAAAGCGCAGATAA
>NZ_PSQF01000148.1:0-4804 GCF_003324125.1 Subdoligranulum sp. APC924/74
GCTTCGGTTCGCTGTTTCCGCCACTGGCGGCGCTCACCTTTGCAGCATCCAGTATTATCTGCGCTTTTGGCTTAGCATCTGCCGTACCTCGCTCGCCGTATCGGCACTTAGAATTGTGCGGTGTTGCCTTAGAAAACAGAATACCCACGATCCCCAACGTCGCCGGCCATCTGTGCGGCGTTCCTTTTACAACAAGAGCACAACAATAAAACAACGGCAATTCCTGGCCTGAGGTCTGCAAAAATCGGCATATATCGACGGACGAATAATATTTGCTTCTAATAATAACGCGTATATGATAAAATAAAATATATGGTTCTAAAATTGCACTAACCGTACAAAACCGTATACCCCAAAAGCCTTGACTTTTTGCCGTGCGGCTGTATATAGTAACCTTAATACAATATTAACCATGCGGCGGGCAAGGCTTGCAGCCTGGACCTGCCAAAAGCAGAGGGATAACAGCCTGGGTAGCAGGCGCAATACAATGAGAGAGCAACTATAAAAGGTTACACATGGTAACAGTCTGCTTATGCTGCGGCGGGGTGGATTAGCGTACCGGCAGGGAAAAGGAGGCCCTAAAACCGTGGAGGATCATTGTGGAAAAGCAGGCAGAAGCAAGGTAAACAGACTGCTGACAAAGCAAACCCGATTGTTCAGTTACATTGAAGGATTACAGGCGGAAACGCGTGTGTATTATACCCTGTGGCAATGTGGCCCGGAGCTGCGCATTTTGGTGAGCGGGGAGGCGGGCCCCGCTGTGCGTTGTACCTTCCCCGCAGATATGGAGTGCCGCGCCCGGAACCTGTTGCAATACTTATACGAAAACGCCGTAATGCCCAGCCAGGCCGCAGATGTGCTGGCTGATTGCTGCACAGTGGGGCAGGTTGAAGTGCTGAACGCAGGCTGCTGAGCACCTGAACCAAATGCGCAGCAAAAAGCTGCGAAAGAATGTTAAAATGCAGGGGGACCGTATGTGATGCCTTGCCCCGGTAGGAGAAACAAGAATGACGGAAGAAAAGCTGGTCGAACGTGTGACCGCACTGTTTGCAGACAGTGATGCAGCCCAGCGCAAGATGATCCGCCTGTATGCAGAAACCAATGATGCCATTGAGGCAAGCGCAATCATTGATTCCGGCGCAGAAGTATTGCATATGCTGCAAGGCGGCCTGCGGCCGGAAGTTCTGGTGCTGGATTCGGTTTTGAGTGATACCACAATTTTTCCACTGCTGCGCAGCATACGCCAACAGCAGATTGAGTACGAACCGCATATTATTGTAACCCTGATGCCCAGTGCAGCGCCCCAAATTGAAAAAATATTGACATTGGGGGCCGAGTGTACTATATTCAAACCATATAGTTTGCCCGAATTATTTGATACGGTGTATCAAACAGCAGCAAGCGGCCCGCGGCTGAACCGTTACCTGGTGCATGAGAGCGTTACGGCTCAGCTGCGCACCCTTGGCTGCTACAAAAACCTGGCCTATGGTATCAATTACCTGCAGGAAGCCGTGTATATTATGGTATCAATTACCTGCAGGAAGCCGTGTATATTGCGGTCTGCGACCGCCAGGCGTGTTCCCTGGGGGAGTTGTGCACCAAAGCAGGGGAGCCGTTTGGCGTAAATGGCCCGGCGGTGCGCTCGGCTCTGGAACGCCTGAATGCACGGCTGTACAAAAGCAATACGCCGGCTTACCAGATGCTGTGCGAGCGCAACGGCAAGAGCCCGCAGGATCGCCTGACGGTAAGTGAACTGCTGGAAGCGGTGATCGCACGTACGCACCATGACCTGCGCTGCTGACAGCAGCAGATAAACGGGCATATCCAGCGCTATAAAAGGAGAAGCTTCCTATGCCGGAACATACACTGCCCGATGCCCTGCACCCGCAGCAGGAAGATGCAGCGGATGAACTGCAGCTGCGCGGGGGGCTGAAAGGCCGCTTTTTTGCGGATTTCTGCCTGCTGCAAAGCACTGTGGATGCCTTGCAGAATTATCTTGTGCACGCTGCCACCCCTGATGTACAGGATATGGCAGCACCGCTGCTGGAAGAGATGAAACAGCGCATTTTCCGCCTGGAACGTTTGGCGGATAATGCGGCGGATCTTGTGGCGCAAAGCCAGCCGCCCCGGCAGCTGAACTGGACTGTGCAGGAAATGACGGCGTACCTGGCTCAGCTGTGTGATGCCGCCAACCATGAGCTGGAAGAATGCGCCGTTACCGGCCGGGTGCACTTGCAGCCCATGCCGCAGAACCAGCCGGTTTGGGCGCAGATTGATTTGGCTATCGTCCAAACGATGTTTGCCAACCTGTTTTCCAATTCTCTGCGGGCAAACCCGGCGGCAAAAATTACGATAAGCTGCACCGGACGCACGCTGGAATACCATGACGGCAGGATCTGGCCGGAGGCCGCCTGCGCCCAGTTGGCTGGTGTTCAGACACCGGAAGCCCTTGCCAACGGGTGCACCGGTTTGCTGTTGGTATACCGCTGCGCCCAAAATTTGGGCTGGCGGCTGGAAACCGCAGCAAACCAGGAAACCGTGCTGCGCATGACGTTGCCGCCGGAACCGCTGGCAGCGTTCGGCACCCATAATGTGCTGCGCACACCTCGCCCCGAAAGCGGCGCAGCCCGCCTGCGGGAAGAATTCCGTGCGACCCTGCCGCCCAAAAAGATTTGATGCGGCTGCCAAAGCTGATAAAAGACACCATCCTGCAGTCGAAAAGCAAAGCCGGAAATCATAAGGCAATACCGCACAATTCTAAGTGCCGATACGGCGAGCGAGGCACGGCAGCTGCTAAGCCAAAAGCGCAGATAATACTTTGTGTATTATCGAGCATTTTGGCAACGCAGATGCCGTGCCGTAGCCGCCGGAGCGGTGCTTAAGCCGTCAGGCGGGAATTGTGCGGTGTTGCCATAAGCAATAAATATAATTTGTACAGCGGCGCACCCGGTGCGCCGCTGTTTTTCTGTGCGGCAAGCGGAAAACAAAATGTAATTATGTCAATTTTTCTTTTTTCAAACAACGGCTTTACTTTGAGCGCAAACTATTGTAAAATACAAGGGAAAAGATAATATGGGTGCAGTTTGGGAAAACCCGGCAGCGGCGGCTGTGCCCGGAAAATACAGGTGGTGTTTGAATATGGCAGTTCAATATAAACGTATTCTTTTGAAAGTCTCCGGCGAAGCACTTTCCGGCGAAAAAGGCACCGGTTTTGATGAAGCTACCATTGCTTCTATCTGCGCGGGCATCAAGGCAGCGTATGACCTTGGCGCACAGATCGGCATCGTGGTTGGCGGCGGCAATTTCTGGCGCGGCCGTTCCTCCGGCAAAATGGATCGCATGGATGCAGACAAGATCGGTATGCTGGCAACCGTGATGAACGCCATTGCCGTCAAGGATGCCCTGCGCCAGCAGGGTGTGCCCGCTGTTGTTATGACCAGCTCCGCCATGCCGCAGGTGGCCGATACCTTCCGCAGCGATAAGGCAATCGCTGAGCTGGAAGCAGGCAAGATCGTCGTGTTCGGCGGCGGCACCGGCAACCCCATCTTCTCTACTGATACCGCATCCGCCCTGCGCGCCTTGGAAATCGGTGCAGACGCCATGTTCAAGGCAACTATGGTGGACGGCGTGTATGATAAGGATCCCCACAAGTACCCCGATGCCGTCAAGTATGATACGCTGACCTTTACCCGTGTGTTGGACGAGCGCCTGGCTGTTATGGACTCCACCGCCGCAACCCTCTGCCGTGACAACGGTCTGCCCATTGTGGTGTTTGACCTGAACGAGCCCGCCAACATTGCCCGTGCCCTGCGGGGCGAAAACGTGGGCACCATTGTGCGCGAGTAACCGCAAAGTATTTTAACCCCTAATTTATATATCGAAAAAGGAGAAAACCCTCATGAGCAGCACGACCAAAATTTACGAAGAAAAAATGAACAACTGCGTTGCCCATCTCGACCGCGAGCTGACCTCCATCCGTGCAGGCCGCGCAAACCCCGGCATCCTGGATAAAGTAATGGTGGATTATTACGGCAGCCCGACGCCGGTCCAGCAGGTTGCATCCGTGGCTGTTTCCGAAGCCCGCATCCTGACCATCACCCCTTGGGATGGTACCCTGATCAAGGCAATCTCCAAGGCAATCCAGACCAGCGATATCGGCATCAACCCCATTGATGACGGCCACACCATCCGCCTGGTGTTTCCGGCCCCCACTGAGGAACGTCGCAAGCAGCTGACCAAGGATGTGCAGAAGCAGGGCGAAGAAGCCAAGATCGCTGTGCGCAATGTCCGCCGCGATGCCATGGATAAGTTCAAAGCCCAGAAAAAGGCTGGCGAGCTGACCGAGGACGACCAGAAGAACCTGGAAGAAGAGGTCCAGAAGCTGACCGATAAGTTCGTTAAAGAAATTGACGCAACCTGCGCCCGTAAAAATCAGGAGATCATGGAGGTCTGATTGCGGCAGACGGGCGTAAGCCTGCCTGGGCGCAGCCCCTCTTTATGGTGTATCTGAAAACAAAGAAAAGGACGGATGTTTCGCAAATACAAGCAGGATTTAAGGCTTTTTAACGCAAAATCCCGCTGTGCTTGTAGAAATAGACTGAATTTTCGACTTTTCAGATACACCCCAGCTGTGTGCCGCGCCTGAACGCCATGCGCGGCACGCAGTTTATTCCGGCAGAAGTGCAAGAAATGCCGTTCCACCGCATACCATGGCAGGGGATAGGCTTAAGGCAACACCGCACAATTCCCGCCTTGCGGCTTAAGCACCGCTCCGGCAGCTGCGGCACGGCATCTGCGTTGCCAA
>NZ_PSQF01000149.1:0-4724 GCF_003324125.1 Subdoligranulum sp. APC924/74
TTTTGGCAACGCAGATGCCGTGCCGCAGCTGCCGGAGCGGTGCTTAAGCCGCAAGGCGGGAATTGTGCGGTGTTGCCCTTATAAATGCGGGAGATGATCGCTTATGCGCCTTTTGTTGATAGAGGATGAACCTACTCTGCGGGAAAGCGTGGCTAAAAAACTGCGCCGTTCCGGCTACGAAATGGATGACTGCGGTGACGGAGAGACCGCGCTCGAGCTGCTTGCAGCAGAGCGGTACGATCTTGTCCTGCTTGATCTCAATCTGCCGAAGGTAAACGGCATGACCGTTCTGCGCACGCTGCGCAAGACCGACCTTGAAACGCCGGTACTAATTCTGTCCGCCCGCAGCGAAATTTCCGACAAGGTGGAGGGGCTGGACGCGGGTGCCAATGATTATCTGGCCAAGCCGTTCCACCTGGCTGAGCTGGAGGCCCGTGTGCGCAGCCTGACCCGGCGGCAGTTTATCCAGCGCGATGTATGCCTGCGGTGCGGGCGGCTGACCTTCGACACCAAGAGCCGCCTTGCCATGGCGGATGGCCAGCCCATTCCGCTGACCCGTAAGGAAAGCGGCGTGCTGGAATATCTGCTGCTGCATCAGGGACGCCCTGTCAGTCAGGAGGAGCTGATTGAGCATGTCTGGGACAGCAGTGTCGATGCGTTCAGCAACTCGATTCGCGTGCATATCTCTGCACTGAGAAAAAAGCTGCGCACCGCACTGGGGTACGACCCCATCCGAAACCGCATCGGTGAGGGGTATGAGTTGGAGGAAAACGAACCATGAACCGCATATCTTTTCAGTGGCGGATCACGCTGATGACCGCCGTACTGATTGCAGGGGCCTGCATCTGCCTGAATCTGCTGCTCTACCGCTCTGGTGCCACTGGTATGGACAACCTGAACGGGTATGTCCTGCAATACCAGCAGAATGATGATGAAAACCTGATGATTGAAATCCCGGACGACCAGATGTCGGATTTTCTTGTACAGTTTTCGCAGGAGGTCTACGATGCCAAGGCTGTTTTCGGCCGCAAGGGCTGGTGCATCACAGCAGCAGTAACGCTGCTGAGCGCGGCGATTGCCTATTTTGTCAGCGGCAAGGCTCTGGAGCCCTTGAAAAAGCTTGCACAGCAGGCCGAACGCATTGATCAGGACAGCCTTGTGGAGGTTCGCTTAGAGGAAAACACGATTCCGGAATTTCGCGACTTGAGCCAGTCTGTCAACCACATGCTGGACCGGCTGGCGCATTCCTTTGACCTGCAGCGTCAGTTTGCCGGCAATGCCGCCCATGAGCTGAAAACACCGCTGGCCATCATGCAGGCAAAGCTGGAAATGTTCGCTGAAGAACACCCCGACGCCGACAGCGAGATCACCGACCTGCTACGCTTTCAGACGGATCAGGTGTCCCGCCTAGTAAGCCTTGTCCGCACACTGCTGGAAATGAGCGATCTGCAGTCGATCCCGCGCGAGGATCATATCGAGCTGGCCCCGTTGGCCGATGAGATCGTGGCTGACCTGACCCCGCTGGCACAGCGCCGGAGCATCACCCTCTTTCAGGAATGTGAGGATGTCAGCATCAAGGGCAGCGACACCCTGATCTACCGCCTGCTCTTTAATTTGGTTGAAAACGGCATTAAATACAATACCCCCGGCGGTTCTGTGCATATCACGATCCGGCAAAAGAAAAGCAGCGCTGTGCTGCGTGTTGCAGACACAGGCTGCGGCATCCCTGAGGAGTATCGGACAAGTGTGTTCCAGCCCTTTTTCCGGGTAGATAAATCCAGAAGCCGGGAGATGGGCGGCGTAGGCCTTGGGCTTGCGCTTGTACGGGAGATTGCCCTGCTGCATGGCGGCACCGTTACAGCTGAACCGGCTGATGGGCATGGGACGGTTTTCACAGTCACCCTGCCGATACAAGCTTGACAGCCGTCTGCAGTGCCTTATTTCTCTGCCTATTCTACCACCGGCTTTGCCTCACTGGCGGCGATGGCAGGCTGCAGCTTGTTTTCCAGCCCGGTCTTTTGCAGCATATTGATGACATGATATTTTACGGTTGAATGCTCCACACAAAGCGCCTTGGCGCTCCCGCTGTAGGAAAGCCCGCGCACCAACAGGCGCAGCACGCGCATCTCGGCGGGGGTAAGATCGTACCGATGCTCTGTCTGTGGTGGAGGACACCTGCACCCACACCACCGAGACCGAAAAGTGCGCCCCCGTCAAGGACGACAGCTCGAGTGGTTCAAGTACCGACAGCGATGGTTTCGGCGGAAGTTCGGGCGAGAAATTCTACACAGTACCGCTTTCGCTGTCGCATTTTATTTTTCTCTACGTTGAAAGTATGCTATCTGGCATGGTATAATCTTGTTATTCAATCAAACATATATCAGGAGGGCTGTTGCCATGGCTGCAAACGCCGTTGACTTTGCGGGCACCCTTTGCGGATGCCGGTACGAAAAAGAACTGGAAACCCATTTTCGGGACTGTCTGCTGTTTTACATTGACGGGCGCATTCGGTTTGAGCGCTATTGCTATGGCGAGGCAGCCTGCCTGGTGTTCAGCCTGTGGGCCAACGGGCTGGACGAAACCGGCAAGATTTTGTGGGTGAAGGAGCCGGAGTTTGAGGTAGACCAGAAAGCGATTCCCCGTGTGATTACCGATGTACAGGAAAACGGTACTGCCCTGCAGGTGGACAACCAGCGCAAGCGCTATGTAAAAACCGAAGAGTTTGACGAGGACAAGCCCAACGGATATGGCCGTTTCAAAGTTTTTCTGCTGCGCCGCAAGCTGAAAAAACACTAAGGCAATACCGCATAATTCTAAGTGCCGATACGGCGAACGAGGTGCGGCAGATGCTAAGCCAAAAGCGCAGATAATACTGGATGCTGCAAAGGTGAGCGCCGCCAGTGGCGGAAACAGCGAACCGAAGCAGGGGCAGCGGTCGCAGAGTGCGAGGGCTTTTGCCCCCGAAGCACGATGCGGGTACCGCAACCCGACATTATCGAGCATTTTGGCAACGCAGATGCCGTGCCGCAGCTGCCGGAGCGGTGCTTAAGCCGCAAGGCGGGAATTGTGCGGTGTTGCCCTAAGACGCGTGGGCGTTCCTGCGCACCCTTTTATTCTATTCACATTTATCAGCAAGCGAAATTGCCCCCGGCGTACCGCGCAAAGCGGCACATCCGGGGGCAATTTTTATCTATTCGATTATTCAGCGGTGGGGTTCTGCGCTGTCATTCTTTAGCAAATTAAAAGCGCTCCACACCCTCGCTGGTCACGCGGGCATAGATCAGCGGCGGAACTTCCGGCTTTTCGGCACCGATGGTCAGGCCGCCAACATACATTTCTTCCGCTGCGGCAAACAGGGTGTCATCATCCGCATACAGGGTGCAGATCGGCTCCCCTGCCTTGACGGCATCGCCCAGCTTTTTGTGCATGATGATACCGGCAGCAAAATCGATGCTGTCCTCTTTTTTAATGCGGCCTGCACCCAGCAGCACGCTGGCGTTGCCGATACGCTCCACATCGTTCTGCACGATGTAGCCATCCGCCGGGGCACAGATATCGTGGGCATATTTGGCCTTGCGGAAAAGCGAGGCATCCCGCAGAACGCTGGTGTCCCCGCCCTGGGCTGCAAACATTTTGCAGCAAATCTCAAAGGCGGAACCATCGGCAATCACCTGTTCCGCCATGGCGCGGCAGGCGGCCATCTCCCCCTTACCCGCCAGATACAGCATATTGGAGGCCAGCTGCAGGCAGACTTCGGTCAAATCCGCCGGGCCTTTGCCCTGCAGCACGGCCATGCTCTCAGCCACTTCCAGCGAGTTGCCGATGTTATGGCCCAGCGGGGTGTCCATATCGGTAATCAGGGCTGCCACTTTGCGGCCATGTGCCGTGCCGATGGAAACCATCAAGCGGGCAAGCTCCACGGCTTCGTCCAGGTTCTTCATGAACGCACCGCTGCCCATTGTAACATCCAGCAGGATCGCATCCGAACCAGCCGCCAGCTTTTTGCTCATGATAGAGGAAGCAATCAGCGGAATGCAGCCTACCGTTGCCGTAACATCCCGCAGGGCGTACAGCTTTTTATCCGCCACCGCAATTTTGCCGCTCTGGCCAATGACTGAGATACCGATCTCATTGACCTGCTTAAAGAATTCTTCCTGCGTCAGTGAGGTGCGGGTGCCGGGGACGGACTCCATCTTATCAATGGTGCCGCCGGTATGGCCCAGGCCGCGGCCGCTCATTTTGGCAATTTTTACGCCGCAGGCTGCCACAATGGGGGCAATAACCAGGGTGGTTTTATCCCCCACGCCGCCGGTAGAGTGTTTATCTGCTTTGATGCCCTGAATGGCGGAAAGATCCACCATATCGCCGGAATGTGCCATCACATCAGTCAGTTCAGCCGTTTCGGCATCGGTCATGCCGCGCAGGTAAATTGCCATCAGCAGGGCGGACATCTGGTAATCCGGCACACTGCCATCCACATAACCGTTGACGGCAAAGGCAATCTCTGCCCGCGTCAGGGTTCCGCCATCGCGCTTTTTGGCGATGATATCATACATACGCATTTGGGGTTCTCCTATCTTTTTATGTGCGCCTGAAAAATAAGGCGAAAGCAGCTGGCAGGGTTTTATCCTGTCGGCTGAATTGCTGAGGCAATACCGCATAATTCTAAGTGCCGATACGGCGAGCGAGGTGCGGCAGCTGCTAAGCCAAAAGCGCAGATAATA
>NZ_PSQF01000014.1:0-46526 GCF_003324125.1 Subdoligranulum sp. APC924/74
GTATTATCTGCGCTTTTGGCTTAGCATCTGCCGCACCTCGCTCGCCGTATCGGCACTTAGAATTATGCGGTATTGCCCTGGGAACATGATCAAAGGGGCAGCCCGGTCGGTGGTAAACCGGCGCGGTGCATGCCAAAAGGGGAGATTATAAGGTGAAACAAACACAGTCAGCGGCGAAGCCTTCCGATTTGCCAGTTTACCTGTTCCATCAGGGCAATAACTTTGAAGCCTACCGCTACTTTGGCAGCCACCTGGAAGAGCAGGACGGCCAGCCCGGCGCGGTGTTCCGCGTGTGGGCGCCGCACGCCAAAGCAGTTTCCGTTGTGGGCGATTTCAACAGCTGGGTGCCCACCAGCCATCCGATGGAAAAGGTGTCAGACGGCATTTGGGAGCTGTTCATTCCCGGCATCAAAACCTATGATGTTTATAAATACTGCATTACCACCCCGGCGGATGAGCTGGTGTACAAGGCTGACCCGTATGCGTTCCATGCCGAAACCCGCCCGTCCAACGGCAGCAAAGTTTTTGATATTTCCGGCTTTGACTGGCACGATGCCGCGTGGGAAGATGCGCAGAAGAAAAATGATGTGATCAACGGCCCGATGAGCATCTACGAGCTGCATGCCGGCAGCTGGAAAATGAAGGAGGACGGTGTCCCCTATAATTATTCCGAACTGGCGGATCAGCTTGTGCCTTATATTAAAGATATGGGCTATACCCATGTGGAACTGCTGCCCATTACGGAATATCCGTTTGACGGCAGCTGGGGCTATCAGGTCAGCGGTTACTTTGCCCCCACCAGCCGTTACGGTACCCCGCACGACTTTATGGAGTTTGTGGATAAGCTGCACGCGGCCGGTATCGGCGTAATCCTGGACTGGGTGCCCGCCCACTTCCCCAAGGATGCTTACGGCCTGTACATGTTTGACGGCGGCCCCTGCTATGAGGACCCCAACCCCCGCCGCGGTGAGCATAAAGAGTGGGGCACCATGGTGTTCAACTTTGGTATGCCGGAAGTGGAAAGCTTCCTGGTATCCAGTGCGCTGTTCTGGATCGAGCAGTACCATGTGGACGGTCTGCGTGTGGACGCAGTGGCCAGCATGCTGTATCTCGATTACAACCGCCGCGATGGCGAGTGGGAACAAAACGTAAAGGGCGGCAAGGAAAACCTGGAAGCCATTGCGTTCCTGCAAAAGTGCAATACGGCTATCCTGGACCGCCACCCGCATAAAATGATGATTGCCGAAGAATCCACCGCATGGCCGCTGGTTACCAAACCGGCAGCCGATGGTGGCCTTGGCTTCAACTTCAAATGGAACATGGGCTGGATGAACGATATGCTCAGCTACATGAAGACTGACCCGCTGTTCCGTGCCGGCAACCATAACAAAGTTACGTTCAGCTTCTTCTATGCGTTCAGTGAAAACTTTGTCCTGCCCATCAGCCACGATGAAGTTGTGCACGGCAAGTGCAGCCTGATCAATAAGATGCCCGGTGATTACGAAGCAAAGTTCGCCAACCTGCGCACCTTCTATGGCTATATGATGGCTCATCCGGGCAAAAAACTGCTGTTCATGGGCCAGGAATTCGGCCAGTTCATTGAATGGGACGAGAAAAAGCAGCTGGATTGGATGCTTCTTGGCTATGATAAGCACCATGAACTGCAAACCTACGTCAAGGATCTGAACCACTTCTACCGTGAGACCGCCTCTCTCTGGCAGGTCGATTACAGCTGGGAAGGGTTCCAGTGGATCGTGCCGGATGATAACAAACAGAGCGTGATCGCGTTTCTGCGCCGGGACGCCAAGGGCAAGATGCTCCTGGTTGTCTGCAACTTTAACCCCGTCCTGCGCGAAAGCTACTCGATGGGCGTGCCCAACCCCGGTACATACAAAGAGCTGATCAACTCGGATGACGTCAAGTATGGCGGTACCGGTGTCAAAAATGGCAGCGTAAAGAGCGTCAAGGGCCCGATGCACGGCTTTGACCAGCATATTGAGGTAACCCTGCCGCCGCTGTCCACCATCTATTTCAGCGTTCCCGCTGCCCGCAAAAAGGCAGGAAAGCCCGCCAAGGCAGAAACTGCCGAAGCAGCCAAACCCGAAAAGGCAGCCAAGCCTGCGGCCACCAAAACTGCCGCCCCCAAAAAGCGCACAGCCAAACCCGTGGCAACAAAACCGGCTGCTAAAAAGCCCAGAGCGGCAAAAACAACCAAGCCCAAAACACCGGTAACGGAATCGTAAACGTCTGGTGTGTAAGGGCGGTACCGGCGGCAACCCGCAGCCGGTGCGGCCCGTGGAGATAAACAAGTTTAAGGGGAGAACAATTATGGCAAAAGAAATGATCGCAATGATCCTGGCTGGCGGCCAGGGTTCGCGCCTCTACGCGCTGACCCAGAAGCTGGCTAAGCCGGCGGTTCCGTTCGGCGGTAAGTACCGTATCATCGACTTTCCGCTGTCCAACTGTGTCAACTCTGATATTGACACCGTTGGCATCCTGACCCAGTATCAGCCGCTGGTCCTGAATGAATACATCGGCAACGGCCAGCCGTGGGACCTTGACCGCCTGCATGGCGGCGTCCATGTGCTGCCGCCCTACCAGCAGGCCACCGGCTCTGACTGGTACAAGGGCACTGCCAACGCAATTTACCAGAACATTTCCTTCATTGACCGTTATGACCCGCAGTACGTCATCATCCTGTCCGGCGACCAGATCTGCAAGCAGGATTACGCTGATTTCCTGCGCTTCCACAAAGAGAAGAACGCCGAGTTCTCGGTTGCCGTTATGGAAGTGCCTTGGAGCGAAGCCCCGCGCTTTGGTCTGATGGTTACGGACGAGAATGACCGCATCAGCGAATTCCAGGAAAAGCCGAAGAACCCCAAGAGCAACCTGGCTTCCATGGGCATTTATATCTTCAACTGGGATATCCTGAAAAAGTACCTCACCGAGGACGAAAACGATCCCAACAGTGAGAACGACTTCGGCAAGAATGTCATTCCCGCACTGTTGCGTGATAACCGCCGCATGTACGCTTACCGTTTCAGCGGCTATTGGAAGGATGTCGGAACCATCTCCAGCCTGTGGCAGGCCAACATGGAGGTTCTGGATCCGACCCATTCCGGCATCAACCTGTTTGATGAAAACTGGAAGATCTACTCCCGCAACTCCGGCCGCCCCTGCCAGCGCATTGGTACGGACGCTGACATCGTGAACTCGATGATCACCGAAGGCTGCCAGGTTGACGGCACCGTTAAAAACTCCATCCTGTTCCCCGGCGTTGTGGTCGAAAAGGGCGCCACTGTTGAAGCAGCCGTTGTTATGGGCGGCACTGTCATCAAGGCTGGCGCAAAGGTCGAACACTGCATCGTGGCCGAAAATGTCACCATCGAAGAGGGTGCTACCGTGGGCAAAATGCCGGAAAGCGGCCTGAATATTGCCGAACCCGGCGATGTTGCAACGGTTGGTTCCGGTGTCAAGATCGGCAAGGGCGCAACGGTTGGCCCCAAGGCAATGATTTCCAATGATGTAAAGGATGGTGAGGAACAATGGTAAGCAGCAACGCAAACGCACTGGGCGTCATTTTTGCAAACTCTTATGATAACCTTGTCCCCGAACTGGTAGCGGAGCGCACAATGGCCTCCATCCCGTTCGCAGGGCGTTACCGCATGATCGACTTTGTTCTGTCCAACATGGCAAACGCCGGTGTGGATAATGTTTCGGTCATCGTCCGTAAAAACTATCATTCCCTGATGGACCACCTGGGCGCAGGCCGTGAATGGGACCTGACCCGCAAGCGCGGAGGCCTGAACATTGTTCCGCCTTTTGCAGAACGCAGCATCAAGCTGTACAGCGGCCGTGTGGATGCACTGGCCAGCGTTCTGAACTGGCTGAGGGACCAGAAAGAGCGCTATGTGATCCTGTCTGACAGCAACATTGCCATGAACTTCGACTTTAACAAGCTGATCGAAGCTCATGTCAAGTCCGGCGCAGACGTTACCATGGTATACAACCGCGGCGAAATCCCCGATGGCGCCCGCACCGATAACTACACCATCCGCATTGATAATGGCCGTGTGGCTGAGCTGCTTTCCAACGATTATCGTCCCGGCGTCCAGAATCTGTCCATGAACCTGTACATCATCGAGCGCGAAAGCCTGATCCAGCTTGTCCGCGATGCATCTGTGCGCGGTCTGGTCTATTTTGAGCGCGATATCCTGGCCCGCAACCTGAGCCTGCTGAATGTTCAGGCTTATGAGTTTGACGGCTATGTGGCCCGCATCAGCGATATGAAGAGCTACTTTGACGAGAACATGCGCCTGCTGCAGGCTGGCAATGTCGATAAGCTCTTTAACGAAGGCAACCCCATCTACACCAAGATTCGTGACGACAACCCCACCCGTTACCTGGAAGGCAGCAAGGTCAAGAACAGCCTGCTGGCTGACGGCTGTGTGGTGGAAGGCACCGTTGAAAACAGCGTGCTGTTCCGTGGCTGCCAGATCAAGAAGGGTGCTGTTGTGCGCAACTGTGTGCTGATGCAGGATACCGTTGTGGAGGAGAACAGCTCCGTTGAGTATGTGGTTACCGACAAGAATGTCCACATCACGGCAGATAAAAAGCTGATCGGCACGGATTCTTTCCCGGTGTTTGTTGCCAAAAGGCACACGGTGTAACCTGATTACGCCCTGAACTTTCCCGCCAACTCTCCCCGGCGGGTAGTTTGCAGGAAAGGGCGGGGGAGTGAACACGCTTCTCCGCTCTTTCCTTATTTTATCATAACAGCCTGCCCGGCAGGCGTTGCAAACAGCCGCTCCAGCGGCTCTGCAAGGAGGTACCCATGAAAATTCTCTATGCAGCCAGCGAGGCTGCACCGTATGCAAAATCCGGTGGTCTGGCCGATGTTGCCGGTGCATTGCCCAAGGCTCTGGTTCGTGACGGCATTGACTGCCGCGTTATCATGCCCCTGTACGGCGATCTCAAGTTCAAGGATACGCTGACCTATGTTACCAATTTCAGCGTGCCCGTGGGCTGGCGCAGCCAGTACTGCGGCCTGTTCAAGGCCGAGCATGACGGCGTGACGTTCTACTTTATCGACAACGAATATTACTTTAAGCGCAGCGGCCTGTATGGCTTCTATGATGACGGCGAGCGTTTTGCTTTCTTCTCCCGCGCCATTCTGGAAACCCTGTTCTATACCGACTTTGAGCCGGATATCATCAACTGCAACGACTGGCAGACCGCCCTTACCCCGGTTTACCTCAACCTGTACTACCGCCACTTGGATAAGTTCAACCACATCAAGACGGTATTCACCATCCATAACATTGCCTACCAGGGCAAGTATGGCATGGATATCCTGGAGGATACCTGCGGCATTGGCGCACGCGATGCCCACATTGTGGAGTATGATGGCTGCGCCAACTTTATGAAGGGCGCAATCGAGACTGCTGATAAGGTCACCACCGTCAGCCCTACCTATGCACAGGAGATCCTGGACCCGTGGTTCAGCCATGGTCTGGACGGCCTGCTGCGCCAGAAGCAGTATAAGCTGTGCGGTATCCTGAACGGTATTGACGTGGATGTTTTCAACCCCGCCACCGACCCGGATATCCCGCAGAACTATGATGCCAACACGGTTCAGCAGGGCAAGCCCGTCTGCAAAGCAGCTTTGCAGGACGAGTTCGGCCTGAACAAGGATGGCAGCCCGGTCATGGCCATGGTCACCCGTCTGGTCGGTCACAAGGGCGTTGACCTGGTGCGCAGCATTGCCGAAGGTCTGCTGCAGCAGGGCATTGAGCTGGTGATCCTCGGCTCCGGCGAAGCCCAGTACGAGAATTTCTTCAACGAGCTGTGCGCCCGCAACCCCGGCCGCGTTGGCGTGTACATTGGCTTTAACGCCAAGCTGGCCCAGCGCATTTATGCCGGTGCCGATATCTTCCTGATGCCGTCCCGCTCCGAACCCTGCGGCCTGGCCCAGATGGTATCCTGCCGTTATGGCACCATCCCCGTTGTGCGTGAGACCGGTGGCCTGCGCGACTCCATCCACGACTCCGGCGATGGCTATGGCAATGGCTTTACCTTTGCCAATTACAACGCCCACGAGCTGTACGAAGCCTGCTGGCGTGCCAAGGAAGGCTACTGGAACAAGGAAGGCTGGCCCGTGCTGGTCAAGCGCGCCATGGAATGTGATTTCAGCTGGTCCAACTCCGCCAAGAGCTATGAGGGCCTGTACAATGAGGTCGTGAACCTCTGGTAAGTCTTTGGGAAGCTGCTCCCTAATGAGTTAAAATCAAATCCCGCTGTGTGCAGCCTGAAAAGCCGCATACAGCGGGATTTTTGTTTCATTGGGATTGGTCCGGTGAAAAGGAAAACGGAAAGAATAGATACGCCCGTGCGGCAGCATAGCAGCGTGACAGGGGAGACGAACCGAATGCTTCCAGAACGCAGCACAGGAATTTCGAAAAAGCCAGCCATCCGGAAATGAAGAAATTTCGGATTTTTTGCCACAATTTGCCGAACATGTGTTACAATAGTACCGGAATTTTGGCCGTGGCATTAAGGAAAATCCCATGCCTGCAGTCAATCGGGAAAGGAAACATAACAGCAATCCTATGGGGAAAAGAAAACATTGGTATGTACCGTGCATCGCCCCGGCACTGGCCGCGCTTTTGCTGGCGGGCTGCGGCGCAACGGTGGATTTGAATGAACAGGCCACAGCCGAAACCGCCATGGCCGTGCAATGGGTGCCCAATGGCAGCGTTTATGCTACTGCGGCGGAAGAGCTGGAATACTGGTCCACAGCCCAAAAGCTGGAATCCGCCCTTGCCACCACGCGGGAAACAGCCCCCAGCGTAGACTTGAACGAGCTGCTGGATGAATTCTGCGCCGCGCAGCCGGGCAGCTTTTCGCTTTACCTGCAAAATCCGGCAACGGGGGAAAGCTATACTTATAACACGGATGCCCTGTATTACCCCGCCAGCCTGCTCAAGCTGCCCTATGCGTTCTGGCTGTGCGGCCAGGCCGATGCCGGAACACTGGACTTGGAAGATGAACTGCCCAACCAGTTCCGCGGCCGTTTGTCTGATACGGCGCTGCAAGCCTATAACGATGCCGAGACCATCCCGGCCAAAGCCGCCATGCGTGCTATGATCGCCCACAGCGATAACAACGCCGTCACCCTGTTGACAACCCACTGGCCAGCCAATGAATCCAGCGGCTTCCAGCAGTTCCTGGCGGATTACGGCTTTGCCTATGCCGCAACCTGCGACCTTACCCCGCAAACCGGCATTATCGGTATGGCTTCCACTGGCGAGTTTGCCAACATTGTGTCCGCGGTGTATGATTATCTGGATTCAGGCAGCGCCTCCGCAGCCTACCTGAAAACCTGTATGCTGGCCGCCGACCATGATATTTTGTATGTGCCGGATGGCGTGCCTGCCGCCAAAAAGTATGGCAGCTGGGATTACGCATATCACGATGTTGCCATTGTGTATGCCAAGCATCCCTACTGGATTGTTTGCATGACAGACCAGGGAGATGAAAATGTAGACTTCCCCGAAGAACCCACCCAGGCCATGCAGACCCTTGGCCAGCTGGTGTATGAATACTGGAACCCATAAACTACGCCAGCGCCGTTTCAAGAAAGGAGCCGACCTTTGCCAAACAAGAAAACTGCCGCCCAGCGCCAACTCTATGTGGACGCTATGAAAGGCTTTGGCATCCTGTGCGTTGTCATTGGCCATTTTATCGAGTATCACCGTGGTACCGCGCCGGGCATCAACGCGCTGTTTACCTGCATTTACCTGTTCCATATGGCAATTTTTTGCACAGCCAGCGGCCTGGTGGCTAAGTTCAGCCTGCGCAAGCTGGTCACGCAGCAGCTATGGCTCTACCTTATCAGCCAGGCGGGCATCACGGCGTTCCGTGCGGCTGCCCTGAAAGATAACATTGTGGATCAGGGTGGCTGGCTGCAAAATGTACTGCTGCCATGGCGGCACATGTGGTATCTGTATGCCCTCATGTTCTGGATGCTCACCGTGCCTTTGCTGCGCGCCATCCAGCGGCGCGGCCTGCTGGCCAGTACCGTAGGGATGGCCGCGGCCATTGCCATAGGCCTGTTGGGCGGCTGTGTCAACTGGCCGTTTGATCTGGGCCGTGTGTTTTCCTTTTTCCCGTTCTTTGCGTTCGGTGTGCTGTTTGCAGAGCCGTTCCGCAGCTGGCAAAAGCGCTGGTATGCCTGGGGCCCGCTGGCGGCGGCCATCGTGGTGTTTTATACCGTAACCGTCCAGCGCATCGTCACCGCCGAAACCCCGGTGTATGAGGGAGCCCGCATCTTCCAGTCCGACGCCTATGCGGTGGGCGGCTACCTGATGCAGGATCGCGCAGTGTTCTACCTGCTGGGCTTTGGCACCGTGCTGGCCATCACCCCCATTCTGGGGCTCATCAAGCCGCTTGCCAGCCTGGGCCAGCGAACCCTGCCCATCTACATCCTGCACATGCCGCTGTACGCGCTTCTGGTTCAACTTGGCTGTTACGAAGCCTGTGCTTCCCACGGTCTGCCTGCCGTTATTACCTGGCTGTGCTTTATCATCCCCGCGGTGGTGGCCCTGTGCGCCAGCGCCCCGGTGTGTGCCATCCTGAACGGCATTGCAAACATCTGGTACAAAACGCTCCCGGCTCTCTTTTCCCGCCGTGGATAAAGCGTTCGCAGATGCGTTTATCCAACCGCAATAAAACAAATAAAAGAGCAAAAAAATAAACCAGGCGTGCCCTGCAAAGCAATCGACTTTGCAAAACACGCCTGGCTTTATTTTATAAAATCACTTTCAGGGCCAACGTGAAAGAATCAGTCCTCCGCCAGGAATCACTGCTCGTCCTTGTGATCCAGCAGCTTTTCCATGGTGTGCCAGCCCAGCACTGCGCACTTTACGCGGGCCGGCATGTGGGAGATATCCTGCAGCGCACCGGCTTCTTCCAACTTTTCAATGTCGGCATCGGTAGCTTCGCCCTTAATCATCTTCAAAAAGGTCTCGGCCAGGTCTTTGGCTTCATCCACGCTGCGGCCAATGATCATGTCCAGCATGATATCTGCCGAAGCCTGGGAGATCGCGCAGCCGTCACCAACAAAGCTGCCGTCCTCAATCTTGCCGTTTTCTACTTTCAGCTGCAAAATAATGTCATCGCCGCAGCTGGGGTTCACACCCTCCAGCGTCATGTTGGCGCCGGGCAGCGGCTTTTTATGGGCGGGGTAGAGGTTGTGGTCGGTCAGCACCTCATTATAAAACGTACTACTCGGCATAACCCATTTCCTTTCTTACGCCGCCCAGCGCCGCCAGAAAGCGGTCAATGTCAGCGGTGGTGTTATAAAATGCAAGGCTGGCGCGTGCGCAGGAACGCACACCCAGATAAGCCAGCAGCGGCTGTGCACAGTGGTGCCCGGCACGCACGTCCACATGGCAGCTGTCCAGAATAGTGGCAATGTCGTGCGGGTGCACACCGTCCACCGTAAAGCTCAGAATGCCGCAGTGCTTGTCCGGGTCATCGCTGCCCAGAATATTCACATCGGGGATCTTCTTCATGCCTTCATAGGCATAGCGGGTCAGGGCCTGCTCCTGGGCGTGGACATTTTCCAGCCCAACGGATTCCAGATAATCAATGGCCGCAGCCAACGCAACCGCGCCGCCTGCATTCACGGTGCCGGCCTCAAATTTGTGGGGCAGCTCGGCATACACAGCGCCATCGCGGGTAACGGAATCGATCATCTCGCCGCCGGTCAAAAACGGCGGCATGGCATCCAGCAGCTTCTCCTTGCCATACAAAACGCCAATACCCATGGGGGCCATCAGCTTGTGGCCGGAGAATGCAACAAAATCAGCATCCAGAGCCTGCACATCCACTTTCATGTGGGGGGCACTCTGGGCGGCATCGACCAGCACAACACCGCCGTTGCGGTGTACCAGCTCGATCACTTTCTCTACCGGGTTTACGCAGCCCAGCACGTTGGAAACATGGCCAATGGCGGCCAGCTTTACCTTGGGGCCGATGACGGCTTCCAGCTTTTCATCCGGCAGGCTGCCGTCTTTTTCACATTCCAGGTAAACCAGCTTGGCACCGGTCTGGCGGGCAACCATCTGCCACGGCAGCATGTTGCTGTGGTGCTCCATGATGGTGATGACGATCTCATCCCCGGCATGGATGTTGTTCAGCGCATAGCTGTAAGCAACCAGATTGATGCTTTCGGTGGTGTTGCGGGTAAAGATGATCTCGGCATCACTGCGTGCATTCAGGAACTTGCGTACCCGCTCGCGGGCGGCCTCGTAACGGTCAGTCGCCTCCACGCCCAGTTCATACAGGCCGCGCAGGGGGTTGGCGTTGGCCTGCTCGTAAAATTCTTTCTCTGCCTGCAAAACGCTGGCCGGGCGCTGCGCGGTGGCGGCGCTGTCCAGATAGGCAACGTCCTGCTGCATCAGCAGGGGAAAGTCCTTTTTATAATCCACAAAATCAAAGCTCATCGGTGTGCGCCTCCATGAATTTGTGTGCTTCTTCCGCCAGTGCCTCCGGCAGCAGGTCAACTACGGCCTCAATGCGGGCGCGGGCCAGCAGGCTGCGGGCAGCCTCTTCAGGAATGCCGCGGCTGGCGAGGTAGAACAGCATCTTTTCGTCCAGGCGGCCGATGGTTGCGCCGTGGTTGCCTTCCACATCCTCCTCGCCGCACAAAATCAGCGGAATGGTCTGGTTGACCACGCCGTCGCCCAGCAGCAGAACGTTCTCCTGCTCCTGGCCCTTGGCGCCGGAACCGCCGGGCAGCAGGTCAATGCTGCCGCGGAACAGCTTGAATGCCTTACCGGCCAGTACGCCGGTGGAATCCATCTCGCAGGTGGTCTTTTTGCCGCGGTGGCGGGCTACATAGTTCATGTCCAGGCGCTGTTCGCCCTGGCCCAGGTAGCCGATCCTGGCGGTAAAGTTGCTGCCTTTGCCGATCAGATCGGCGGCAGCACCGGCATACAGCTTGCCGGAACCCAGTTCCAGTTTGGTCAGCTCAAAGCTTGCGCCGTCTGCGCAGGTGGTGCCGATGTCACTCAGGCAGGTAAAGCCATTATCCAGTACCTGCACCATCGAAAGATTGACCACAGCGCCAGCCTCGGCCTTGATCTTGATCTGCAAAGCGGCCAAGCCCTCGCCAGCGATCTCATTGCGCAGGATCACAGCCACCTGCATGGTGCTGCCAGCCTTGGCTTCCAGGTACAGCCGGTCCCCGGCGGGGGTGCCGGGCTGGTAGGTATAGGTGATAACCGCGGGGGCATCCATCACTTCGTTTTCGCCCAGGGTCAGGTACTCTGCTGGGCTGTTGGCCAGAAAACGGTCAACGTCAGTGCCCATGCCGGTCTCCATGGCCCAGTCCTGTGCAGCGCTGCTGCGGGCCAGCTGTGCGGTCTGCACAAAGCTGGGGGCGGCACCCACGGCGGGGGCGTTTGCTTCCAGCCGGGCTGCATTCATTTTCAGCCAGTTCCACGTCAGAGCGGGAAGCCGGTTGACGGTCATTGTTTCATTTGCCATACTCCCAACTCCTTTGCTCACCCAATGCTGCCCTTCATCTCAAGGCGGATCAGGTTGTTCATTTCCATTGCGTATTCCAGCGGCAGTTCCTTGGAAACATTATCCGCAAAGCCGCTCACGATCATGGCGCGGGCTTCCTCTTCGGGGATGCCGCGGCTCATCAGGTAGAACACGGCGTCATCACTGATGCGGCCAATGCGGGCTTCGTGGCCCACGTCAGCATCGGGGGTGCGCACGTCCATTGCGGGAATCGTGTCCGAACGGGAGATGGTATCCAGCATCAAAGACTGGCAGGAAACCGCAGCCTTGCTGTTCTTGGCATTCTTGTTAATGACCACCGCGCTGCGGAAGGTGCTGATGCCGCCGTCCTTGGAGATGGACTTGGTGTTGATATAGCTGGAAGTATCCGCGCCGGTATGAACAACCTTGGCGCCGGTATCCAGGTTCTGGCCATGACCGGCGAAGGTTATGCCGGTGAACTCCATGCGGGAGCCCTTGCCCTTCAGGATGGTCATGGGGTACAGGTAAGAGGTGTGGGAGCCAAAAGAACCGGAAACCCATTCCATCACGCCGCCCTCTTCCACAATGGCGCGCTTGGTGTTCAGGTTGTACATGTTCTTGGACCAGTTCTCAATGGTGGAATACCGCAGCTTGGCGTTCTTGCCCACAAACAGCTCCACGCAGCCGGCGTGCAGGTTGGCCACATTGTACTTGGGGGCAGAGCAGCCCTCGATGAAATGCAGCGAAGCACCCTCGTCCACAATAATCAGCGTGTGCTCAAACTGGCCAGCGCCGGGGGCGTTCAGGCGGAAATAGGACTGCAGGGGAATCTCCACATGCACATGCGGCGGAACATACACAAAAGAACCGCCAGACCATACCGCGCCGTGCAGGGCGGCAAACTTGTGATCCGTGGGGGGAACCAGGTGCATGAAATGGGTGCGGATCATCTCGGCATAAGGGCCGTGCATGGCGCTTTCCAGGTCGGTGTAAATAACACCCTGCTCCGCAACCTCTTTTTTCACGTTATGATATACCAGCTCGGAGTCATACTGTGCGCCGACACCGGCCAGGCTGTCGCGCTCGGCCTGGGGGATACCCAGTTTTTCAAAGGTATCCTTGATGTCGGTGGGAACTTCGCTCCACTTGGCGCTCATTTTGGTGTTGGGGCGCACATAGGTGATGATATCATCCATGTTCAGCTCATCAATCGGCGGGCCCCACTCCGGGATACCGGTCTTATTATAGATCTCCAGCGATTTCAAGCGCAGCTCCAACATCCAGTCGGGGTCGTTCTTCTCACGGGAAATCTGCTCTACAATGGCGGGGGTCAGGCCAGCGTCTACCTTGTAGGCGTCTTTTTCCTCATAGCGGAAATCATACAGGCTGCGGTTAATGTCCTCAACCTGCGATTTTTCGCGTTTTGCTTCGTTTACTTCTGCCATATATTTCTCAGGCCTCCGCCATCTTTTCAAAGCGCTCGTAGCCGTTCACATTGATCTCTTCCACCAGGCTGCCATCGCCGTTTGCAGCAATCTTGCCGTTGACCAGCACGTGGGTGTAATCAACAGACAGCGCATCCAGAATGCGGGTGCTGTGGGTGATGATCAGCAAAGCGCCGTTGTGGTCTTTCTGGTATTCTTCCACGCCTTTGGAAACCAGGCGCACGGCGTCAACGTCCAGGCCGGAGTCCGTCTCGTCCAGAATGGCGAGGGAGGGCTTGAGCATCATCAGCTGCAAAATCTCGGCCTTTTTCTTTTCGCCGCCGGAAAAACCAACGTTCAGGCTGCGCTCTGCGTAAGAAGCATCCATCTGCAAAATGTCCATGCAGCGGGCCAGCTCTTTCTTAAAGTCATAGTAACGCACATGGCCGACCTTCTGCTGCAATGCGCTGCGGATAAAGCCTTCCAGCGTCAAGCCGGGAACTTCCAGCGGCTCCTGGAAAGAAAGGAACATGCCGGCCTTGGCGCGCTTATCGGTGGATTCATGGGTGATATCCTCGCCCTTGAACAGGATCTGGCCGCCGGTCACGGTATATTTGGGGGCACCCATCAAAACATAGCCCAGGGTGGATTTGCCTGCGCCGTTGGGGCCCATCAGCACATGGGTTTCGCCCTTGTTGATGGTAAGATCCACGCCGTGCAACAGCTGTTTGTCTTCCACGCGTGCGGCCAGACCGGTTACGTTCAAAACTTGCTCTGCCATAAAAACTGCCTCCTGCTCGCTTTATAATAAGGTGAGCGTTTGTATTTCAAAAAGCCGCAGGCAAACCCGCAGCTTGGTTCGGCGTCCGGTGCAGCCATCCGTTTGCAGCGCAAAGCAGGCAGGCGGTGGTGTGCCGGGCACCTTTGTTATTTTCATATCCTATAAAAACTCTAGGATTAACGGTGCTTATTATATTCCAACAATTTCTTTGCGTCAAGGGCAAACCGCAAAAACTGGTACAAACCCTGCAATTTTGCACCAAAAATGGACGAATCGGGCGATTTTTGGCGTTCGGTGACCACAGAAATGACAGTTAGGCATAACAAATACGAGCCGGCCCCGCCCACCGCTTTCCAATCAGTGTTGGCCGTGGCTGCAGCGGTTATGCAAAGGGGAACCCCACAAAAAAAGAAGAGCCTTACCGGAAAATCCGGTAAGGCTCAGCCAGTGCCGCCGACCGGGATCGAACCGGTACGATGTTTCCACCGAGGGATTTTAAGTCCCTTGCGTCTGCCAGTTCCGCCACGGCGGCTAACTGTATGGTATTGTAGCGCAAAACGGGGAAATTGTCAATCCGCAAAGCCCTGCCGCCCAGAGTGTAAAAAAGCGAATGGTTTATTTGCGGCGAACGGCAAAGCAGCTCACTTCATGTGGCAGTGTACCCGCTATTTTATATGTGATATGTTTTTTGTATCCGCCCACATCACACATCTTTCATATCGTGCGGTGCGCCGCCGCCGACACGGGGAATCGTGCAATGCCGCAGGTAATGCAGGAACATCAGAGAAGAGATGCTCCAGGTCAGAGGGTATGCCCAGAAGATGACCCCGATATCATGGATAAAGTGCAGCGTTACCGTAATGTAAGTAATGCGCAATGCGCACCAGACCGCCAGCATAACGGCCATGGGCACAATGGGGCGGCCCAATCCGCGCAGGATGCCGGCGCAGCAGTGGCTGAACGCAAGCAAAAAGTAAAACAGCGCAATGGTGTGTGCCTGCCGCACGCCAAAGGCGACCACATCGGCCTCGCTGCTGAACGCACCAATCAGCCAAGGCGCCAGCAGGCAAACCGCAACGCCGACGCACTCGGCCAGCGTAATCGAACAAATCACGCCAAAACGCATACCCTTGTGCACGCGGTCAGGCTTGCCCGCACCCACATTCTGGCTGACAAAAGTGGCCAGTGCCATCGAAAAGCAGGTGACCGGCAGGAAAGCAAAACCTTCCACCTTGCTGTAAGAGCCGCACCCGGCCATGGCCAGTGCGCCAAACGAGTTGATGTTTGCCTGCACAATAACATTTGCCAGCGAGATGACCGAGTTCTGGATGCCGGAGGGCAGGCCCTGCAAAATAACGCCATGCAGCATGGGGCCGTCAAACCGAACCTTGCGCCAGCTCACAGCCCAGGCTTCCTTGCTGCGCATCAGCTTGGAGAATGCCAGAATGGCACTGACTGACTGGGAGATAATCGTGGCAAATGCGGCCGCAGCCACGCCGTACCCCAGTACGCCGATAAACAGTAGGTCCAGCACAATGTTAATGAGCGATGCTGCAATCAGGTACTTCATAGGGCTGCGGCTGTTGCCGACCGATTGCAGAATGCTGGCACCCACATTGTACATGACCACTGCAATGGAACCCAAAAAGTAGGTGCGGAAGTAGGCGACCGAGTTGCCGATAACATCCTCCGGCGTGCCCATCCAGTGCAGGATCTGTGGGGTCAAAATCACGCCCACAACCGTCAGCACCGCCCCGGCGGCCAGGCCCAGCGCCACCGTGGTGTGGATGGCTTTTTCCAGGCTCTCCCAGTCCTTTGCGCCAAAGTAGCGGGCAATCAGCACACCGGCACCCAGCGCTACGCCGTTCACAAAGCCGGTCAAGAGGAAAATCAGGCTGCCGGAAGAACCAACTGCCGCCAGCGCCTCGCCGCCCAAAAAGTTGCCCACAATCAGCGAGTCTGCCGCGTTGTACAGCTGCTGGAACAAATTGCTGATAAAAATAGGGATCGCAAACAGCAGCATGCCGCGCGCTACACTGCCTTCGGTCAGGGAATTGCTCTTGTTTTGTTGTGCCATCTTGTTTTGTTACGCTCCTAAATCTATGTTTTCTTATGGCAACACCGCACAATTCCCGCCTTGCGGCTTAAGCACCGCTCCGGCGGCTGCGGCACGGCATCTGCGTTGCCAAAATGCTCGATAAGACATCCAGTATTATCTGCGCTTTTGGCTTAGCAGCTGCCGCACCTCGCTCGCCGTATCGGCACTTAGAATTATGCGGTATTGCCTTATATCTTACACCAAATTTAGATAAAATGCCATTAAACAACCAAAAGCAGCGGCAAGCCAAAGCTGCCACCGCTGCAAAATTATGATTGCGCCGCTGGTAAATATTATGCCTGCCGCCCGGTTGGAACATATTGCAACACGTTTTCGGAAACATGGGTGTTGAAAAACTGGATCAGCGGTCCCAGGCAGAACGCACAGATCAGGGTGCCCAGCCCCAGCAGCCCGCCCAGCAAAAAAGCCAGCAATGCGCACAGCGTATCCGTAAAAAGGCGGCAGCAGAAATAGGGGAGTGGCGTGTGGTCCCGCAGGCCCAGCGCCAGGTAATCATACGGGGCAACCCCCAAATCGGAGGTCTGGTGCAGCGAAATGCCAAGTGAGGTGCACACCACAGCCGCAGCCACCCACGGCAGCTGTGAGGGCAGGGTAGCGGCCTGTGCAAAATGCGCAGTGAGGAAATCATAGAAAAACGTGATGATAAACCCACAGCAAACGGCATTTGCAACGGTGCCAAAGCCGACATATCTGCGGCCCCAAATCATCTGCATCGTGAAAAATACCGCGTTATAAATCAGGTTCTGTACGCCAAGGGTCAGCCCGGCAAGCTCCGCAGAGCGGATGTTGAGCGCGTTGAAAGGGTCGTTGCCCAGATGGGCAAACTTGAAAAGGGCAACACCAAGGCTGATGATCACAATGCCCACCAGCATACCGGCCACGCGCCGGAAGGTGACATGCTGTTCCATAACCATACTCCAGTTGTGCTGCCCGGCCGGACAAAAGTTGAGCTCATGAATAAATATGCGTACACCTTAGTACAACAAAAGTGTAACATGTCCACGCTGAAAGGTCAATATAGAAATCTATGGCTGGTTATCCATTCTTCTTTACCTGCTTTTGGGCCAAAAACCGCCTGCTTTTTGTGGGAAAAATTTCAAAACTGCTTGTATATTGTGGCCGTTTCGTTTATACTAATATGTATGTCTGAAAACTGTATGCTCTGTGCATACAAGCGGACACAAGAGGGAAACGTACTTGGACCTGCCCTGTGCGCGTGTAGCACCATGGCAGCCCACGATCTAGGGGGAAATGATTATGGCAAATTATTTTGAAATGTCCAAAGACCAGCTCCGTGCAGAAAAGGCTGCGCTGGAACAATCCTATGCCGAGTTCAAGGCCAAGGGCCTTAAGCTCAACATGGCCCGCGGTAAACCAGGCCCTCATCAGATGGACCTGGCCATGGATCTGCTGAAAATGAGTGACTATACCACCGAGAATGGCTATGATGCCCGCAATTATGGCAACTTGGAAGGTTTGGAAGAAGCCCGCGCCCTGTTTGCCGATGTGATGGGCGTTAAGTCCAGCGAGGTTTTTGTGGGCGGCAACTCCAGCCTGCAGCTGATGTACAACCTTATCAGCATAGGTCATACCTTTGGCTTCCCGGAATCCCCCTGCCCGTGGTCCCAGGTGGAGCACCGCAAGTTCCTCTGCCCGGCCCCCGGCTATGACCGCCATTTCAAAATCACCGAGGAGTTTGGCTTTGAGCTGATCACGATCCCCATGACGCCGGACGGCCCCGATATGGATATGGTGGAAAAGCTGGTTGCCGAAGACGACACCATCAAGGGCATCTGGTGCGTACCGCAGTACTCCAACCCCGATGGCTATGTCTACAGCGATGAAACCATCCGCCGCTTTGCATCCATGAAGACCGCTGCCCCGGATTTCAAGATTTTCTGGGACGAAGCTTACATTGTTCACCACTTGACCGATGAAATCATCGAGACCCCGGTGCTGCTGAATGAAAGCAAGCAGTATGGCACCGAGGACCGCGTTTTCATGTTCACCTCTACCAGCAAGATCACCTTCCCCGGCGCTGGTGTTTCTGCCCTGGCATGCAGTGAAAAATCTTTGGCTTATATCTGCAGGCGCTTCTCTGTCATGATCATCAGCTATGACAAGATGAACCAGCTGCGCCATGTCCGCTTCCTGAAGAACAAGGACGGCGTGCTGCAGCATATGGCCAAGCATCGCCGCCGCCTGGTGCCCTGCTTTGACGCAGTCAAAACCACCTTTGCCCATGAGCTGACCCCCTGCGGCAATATCGCCCACTGGACCAATCCCAAAGGCGGATACTTCATCAGTCTGTATGTCATGCCCGGCTGTGCCAAGCGTGTAGCCCAGCTCTGCAAGGACTGCGGCCTGACCCTGACCGGCGCCGGCGCAGCGTTCCCTTATGGCATTGACCCGCAGGATTCCCACCTGCGCATTGCCCCCACTTACCCCAGCCTGTCTGAGGTAGAAACCGCATCCATGCTGCTCACCGTCTGCGTGCGCTTGGCTGTGGTCGAAAAGCTGCTGGCAGAATAAAATAAGCAGCCATCCTGCATAGTTAAAACAGGTACGCCCGGTTTTCCCGGCCGGGTGCGCCTGTAAAAAGGGAAAAAGCCGCCTGCTTTCCGGCAGGCGGCTGCTTCCCTGCATGGCGGTGTGCGGCAACGCGCATACGCCGGTAATAAAACCCCGCCCGTGCCGGTGCGCGGGCAATGTTTGGAGGTACATATGAATAAGAGAGGGAAGTCGTGGCATCTGATTGTCACGGCGCTGCTGATCGTCGTGTTCTCATTTACCGCCCTGTTCGGCGTGAGCTACACATACGGCGATACCAAGAACGTCTACATCAAGGGCGCGGAGGATATCCGCTTCGGTATCGACATCCGTGGCGGCGTGGACGTGACGTTCATGCCGGCTGACGGTGTGGAAGCCACCGATGACCAGATGACCGCGGCCAAAACCGTCATCGAAGACCGTCTGGTCGGCCTTGGCATTACCGATTATGAGGATTATGTGGACTATAACAAGGACCGCATCATCGTCCGTTTCCCCTGGAAAACCGGCGAAACCGACTTTAATCCCCAGACCGCCATTGACGAGATCGGCACCACCGCCGAGATGGTGTTCCGCAAGGGCTCTACTGCCGACGGCGAAGAGATCCTGAGCGGTGACGATGTGACGTCCGCAACCGCAGGCTACAACCAGGAGAACGGTTATGTTGTTCAGCTGCAGTTCAGCGCTGACGGTGCCAAAAAGTTTGCTGAGGCCACCACCGAGCTGGCAGCCCAGTCCAACGGCACCATCTCCATCTGGCTGGACGGCGAGAACATCTCCACCGCTACCGTCAAGACTGCCATCACGGACGGCAACGCTGTGATCGAAGGTTCTTTCACCCAGGACCAGGTCACCGCGCTGGCAAACCAGATTAACTCCGGTTCTCTGCCTTTTGCCCTCTCGGCCGAAAGCTTCTCCACCATCAGCCCCACCCTGGGCGCTAAGAGCCTGGATGTGATGGTGCTGGCCGGCATCATTGCTTTTGCCTTTGTGGCTCTGCTCATGATCGTGCGTTACCGTCTGCCCGGTACCATTGCGGTCATCTCTCTGTTTGGCCAGGTTGTCGCCACGCTGGCATTTGTTTCCGGTTACTTCACCGTGTTCAATGGCTCCACGCTGACCCTGCCCGGTATCGCCGGTATCATCCTTGGTATCGGTATGGGCGTTGACGCCAACGTTATCACCGCTGAGCGCATCAAAGAAGAGCTTGGCAACGGCAAAACGCTGGATGGCGCTATCGCCAGCGGCTTCAAGATGGGCCTGACCCCCATCATTGACGGCAACGTGACCATCGTCATCGTTGCAGCCCTGCTGATGGGTGCTTTTGGCCCCACCGATGGCTTCTGGGGCAAGGTGTTCAACCCCATCTTCTTCATGTTTGGTCCTTCCACGGCTGGCAGCATCTACTCTTTCGGCTTCACGCTGCTCACCAGTGTTCTGCTCAACTTTGTCTTTGGCGTGTTTGCAACCCGCATTATGATCCGTGGTGCATCCCGCTGCAAGGCGTTCCGCAACCCCGTTCTGTATGGCGGTTCCAAGGATGGCAAAAAGACTTACAAGTGCCCCAACATCAACTTTGTCGGCAACCGCAAGAAGTTCTACACCTTCTCCGGCGTTCTGGTTGCCGTGGTGCTGGTGTTCAGCTTTGTCTTCGGCGTTACCATGGATATCGAGTTCAAGGGTGGCGCTATGGTTACCGTTGGCTACCAGGGCGATGTTGACCTGAACAATGTCAAGCAGACGGTAGCCGCCGAGCTGGGCCAGAGCAACCTGACCGTACAGACCGGCACGGATGTTTCCGGTGCACAGACCCTGACCATCAACCTGCCCGGCAGCGAGACCCTTTCCACCGAGCAGCTGGACAGCATGATCGAAACCCTGAACACCACCTACCCGGACAACCAGTTTGTCCAGCAGGAAGTCAGCAACGTCAACCCCACCATCGGCAACGAGTTCCTGGCCAAGAGCGTTGTGGCTGTTGTGGCTGCCTGCGTGCTGATTTTGCTGTACGTTGCCGTGCGTTTCCGCCGCATTGGCGGCTGGTCCGCCGGTGCCATGGCAATCGTTGCTTTGCTGCACGATATGTTTGTTGTGTACGGCGTCTTTGTTCTGCTGCGCATTCCCCTCAACGGCAACTTTATTGCAGCTATGCTTACCATTCTGGGCTACTCCATCAACGATACCGTTGTTATCTATGACCGTATCCGCGAGAACAGCGGCCTTTACGGCAAAAAGATGTCCCTGCCGGAGCTGGTCAACCTGTCCATCAACCAGAGCTTTGGCCGTTCCATGATGACCAGTATCACCACCTGCATTGCACTGGCAATCGTCTGCGTGGTGTCCATCATCTTCAAGCTGGACAGCATCTTCACCTTTGCGGTGCCGCTGCTGTTTGGCATGGTCAGCGGTGTTTACAGCACCATGTGTATTGCAACCCAGCTGTGGGTCAGCTACAAGACCCGCAAGGCTGCCCCCGCCCCCAAGAAAGCGTAAACCAGGAGGAACTTTGCTATGCGTTGCCCGTACTGCGGTGCCGATGAATCCAAGGTAATTGATTCGCGCCCCACGGAGGACGGCGAAAAGATCCGCCGCCGCCGCGAGTGCCTTTCCTGCAAAAAACGCTTTACCACCTATGAGATCGTGGAAACTGTGCCCCTGATGGTCATCAAAAAAGACCGTTCGCGTGAAGTGTTCGACCGCCAGAAACTGCTCAACGGCATGCTGCGCGCCTGCGAAAAGCGCCCTGTCAGCTATGAGCAGCTGGATGCCGCCGTCAGCCGCATTGAACAGGTGCTGCTGAACTCTTACGACAGGGAAGTGACCTCCGTCTATATTGGGGACCTTGCCATGGAGCAGCTGAAAAAGATGGACGACGTTGCCTATGTGCGCTTTGCTTCCGTCTACCGCCAGTTCAGCGATGTCAACACCTTTATGGATGAGCTGAAAGACATGCTGGATTCCCGCGCCAAAAACGGCGGCATGCAGGGCTAAAATGTGCCCGTAAAGCACTGCTCCAGCTGGTCGATCTGCGCCAGCACCCGTGCAGCTTCCACCGCAAGGTCGGCCTGGTTTTCCGGGTTGGCATACTGCGGCAAAACCGCCATGGTTTCGTTCATGCGATCCAGCGCGTTGCGGCGCACCAGCAGCCCCAGCTTTTTGCTGGCCTGCCTTGCACTGTGCGCGGCCTGCCGGAAAGCCTGCTGCGCCTGCGGGTACTGCTGCGTCAGTGTCTGCGCATAAGCGCTTTGCACCTGGGCGCGCAGGCTGCCCGCAGTGGCGCTTACATACTGTTTGCAGCCAAGCAGCACCGCCGCCAGCAGGACCAGAATGGCGATGGCATACCAGTTGCGCTTCATTCAAAAACCACCTGTACTTTCCGGTTTTTCAGACCGCCCGTTCTGGGCGGTCTTTTTTTGTATCACAACGCAGCTTTCCTTATTGCCAAGGTAAGCCAGTACCTCTGCCCGCCGCATCCCGCGCCTGGCAAGGTCGGTATCCAGCCAGGCTTCATTGCGCCCCAGCTGGGCCAGATTTTCGGGGTAAACTTCCTGGTCTACCAACAGCGGCAGCAGCGGGCTGTCGTCCGCCACTTTTTGCGCGGCGCTGATGCTCCCGTTGGGCTCCACCACACCCCATACTACCTGCCGCGGGTCAAAAATATCCTTGCCGCGCAGCGCTTCCATCAGATCGCCCGGCGTCATGCGCAGATGCCGCAGTGCATCCTGCCGGATCTGCCCATCCTGGATTACCGTCACCGGTCTCCCAAACAGCAGCGCCGCATAGCCGGGCAGGTAATAGGCGGCGGTTGAGTTCAATATTTCCAGCGCCGCAATCAATAAAATCGGCACCAGGCTGGAAAGCAGCGGCAGATCCGGCTCATCAATGCAGATGGAGGCAACATTGGAAATCATGAACGTTGTTACCAGCTCGGATGGCTGCAATTCCCCCAGCTGCCGCTTGCCCATCAGCCGCATGGCAAAAATAACCACAGCATAAATAATTACGGTATGCAAAACCGATGCAAGCATAAAAGCACCTCCTGCGTTTATCCCTGCCGTTTTTGGGTCACACTGAACAGCAAGGGAAGGTGATTACATGACAACTGCGGATAACCAGCCGCTGGGGCAGGCCCTTGCTGAAAATCAGGCGTTTCTGCAAACTATGTTTGGCGGCTCATCGGATTTCTATACCAAAAGCTTTACGATTTGCGGCTGCCGCTGCTGCATCGCCATGTTTGCGGGGCTTTCCTCGCCGGAAAAACTCTGCATCATGGTGCTGCACGCACTGGGTCAAGGCGTGCCGGGCTGCAAGGCCGGGCCGCAGCTGGTGCAGTACCTGGCAGAGCAAAGCTGCCTACCCACAGAGCAAACCCCCATCACCACCCGTACCCAGCTGGTGGAAGCCCTCGCCGGCGGCATGGCCGTGCTGCTGGTGGAGGGCAGCGGCCAGGCGCTGGCGTTTTCCACCCAGGATATGCCGGGCCGCAGCGTGACCAACCCCAGCGGGGAAGGCAACATGCGCGGCCCGCAGGATGCCTTTACCGAGCACCTGCGCAATAACATTTCCCAGCTGCGCCGTCAGTTCCGCACCGGCAGCTTTACGGCGGAGATCTGCACCGCCAACACCCGTGCCAAAACCGAGTATGCCATTTGTTATGATACCGCCCTGGCCCCGGCGGATGTGGTGCAAACCCTCAAACAGCGGCTGGCCGGGGTACAAATCCCCGTCCTGCTGGACAGCACCTATTTTGCCTCGTTCCTCAAGCAGGACAAGCTCAACCTTTTCCCCGCGGCAGCCTATACCGAGCGCCCGGCCACCGCCTGCGCCCGCATCTGTGAGGGCAAAATCGTTATCCTTGTATCCGGCAGCCCGCTTGCCATGGTGGTGCCCAGCTTTTTTGCCGAGCATTTTGAATGCCTGGACGATTATTCTTCCGGCGCAGTGTTTGCCGGTCTCATCCGCCTGCTCAAATATCTGGCGTTCTTGCTGGCGGTGTTTGGACCGGGGCTGTATGTCATGGCGGTCAGCTTTGCGCCGGAGCTGATCCCCGTGCACCTGCTGGCCAAACTGGCCCAGGGCGAAGCCTCCACGCCGCTACCGCCCATGCCGGAAATGCTGGCCGTGACCCTGCTGCTGGAAATTGTGCGTGAAGCCGGGCTGCGCGCCCCCAAATCCATCAGCCACACCGTCAGCCTTGTGGGGGCGCTCATCATTGGCGAAACCGCTGTCTCGGCGGGCATCATCAGCGTGCCGGTGCTCACCATGGCCGCGGCGGCCACCATCGCCACCCTGGCAGTCCCGGCGCTGTATGAACAGTCGATTCTGTTCCGCTTTGCGGTCATACTGCTGGCGGGACTGTTCGGTGTGCCGGGGCTGGCCTGTGGGGCGTTGCTGATTCTGGCCATGGCCTGCGGCAGCGACCCGTTCGGTTATGATTATCTTTACCCGCTCATGCCGCCGGGCAAGGCAGCCTTGCGGGATGGTTTTGTGCGGGCCATCTGGTCCCGCCTGGCACAAAAAGGGGAGGTGCTGCCGCGCCATGCAAAAGAGTAATGTGGATTTTTACCCCGTGCTGCTCCTCAGCATTCTGGCCGATACGCTGCTGCGGCTGCACACCGGTTATTGGGCGCGGGCAGGGCTGCTGGCTCTGCCCGCCAGCGCGGCGGTGCTGGCCGCTGTGCTTCTGTTAGTGTCGACCAGCTGGCAGGGAAACGCCCTGCTGCAAAAAGTTCTCTGTGTTTTGCTGGCAATCAGTTCAGCATTGGAAATTCTGCGCCTGCACGCCCTGTTTGGCAGCGTGTACCCCGGTACACTGGGGCTGGCGGGCACCTGTTTTGTCGTGCTGGCACCGGTCATCTACCTCCGGCGGGAGCCCGCCCTGCGCCAGACGGCCAACGCCTTGTTGGTGTTCGGTGCCGCGTGTATGGCAATCATGGTACTCTCGGTCGCGCCGCGCCTGCGTGTACCCAACCTGCATGCGGCACCGCTGACAGGGCAGGACTGGCAGGCGGCGTTTGTTTCTCAGCTGGCGCTCCCGCCGGAATATCTGCTGTTTGCCCTTTGGCCTCCGCAGCCCGGCCAGCGCTGCCGCAAGGCAGTAACATTTGCCGCGTCAGCACTGGGCTTTGATGCCGCGGTCCACCTGCTGCTGGAGCTGTTTTTTGGCGCGGCCATGCCCACCCGCCAAACCCCGGTGCAGGGGGCTGCACAGTGCGGGGCGCTTTCAATTTTTAACCGGTTGGAATGGCTGCAAATTTTGCTGTGGTGCATGGCAGTCACGGTGCGGCTGGCACTGTACCTGTATGCCATGGTGGAACTGTGGGGTGGCCGCGCCGGGGCGGGCAGCGCTGCCGCCGGGCTGGACCGTTACCCGCTGTACTTTGGCGGCATGGCTCTGTTGTGTGCTGTGCTGCGCACCGTGCCGCTGGAACAGGCATTTTATTGGCGCAGTGCCGTCTGCTGGGGCTTCGCTGCGGTTGTGATGGTAACAGGAGGCTGCCAATGGTTGGTATCATGCATAAAACATCCCGCCTGATGGCGGCGGTGCTGCTGGGCTGCCTGTTGGCGGGCTGCGGCGGGCAGCTGCTTTCCCACAGGGAAATTGTGCGGGCGGTGTTTTTTACCGCGCAGGATGCCGGCTACACGGTCACGCTTTTGACCAGTGACCAGCAAAGCGAGGATTCCGCCGCCTGCAAAACCTTTACCGGCAGCGGCGCTACCTGTGCTGCCGCCTGGAATGCCGCCGCCCAAACCATGAACGGCCAGCCGTTTTACGGCCTGATGGACCTTGCCGTTCTGCCTGCCGGGTGCAGCTGGCCGCTGGCAGAAGAAATCGCTCAGCTGTTGCAAAGCACCGCCCGCCCCGCGCCGGAAATCGCCGTGTTTGTGCTGGATCCTGCCGTGCAGATGCCCATCCAGGACCAAACGCCGACCCTGTACGAAAACTTGAAAGCGCTGGAAGAAAAGCAGCAGCTGCACTGCGGCCTGCAAACCCTGTTTGATAACGCCAAAACCGCCGCTGTGCCCGTCAGTGCGGGCGGGGAATACGCCATGCTGTTTTATGATACCGCTGCCAATACAGCCCGCCAGACGCAAAGCCCGTTGGCTGCCCAGCTGGCGGCTATTCTGTGCGGCCAGGCCCATCGGTTGGACTGCACGTTGCCGGATGACCTGCACCTTGCCGCCAAAGCCGCCGCCGATGTGCAGGTGCTGGCCCCCGGCAGCGTGCGGGTAAACCTGACCCTGCGGGATGTGGAACTGAAAGACCTGACTCCCGCCGCCCGCCCGGATGCCGAACTGCAGGTGGCATTTGCCGCAGCCGCCAACCGGGAATTTGACGGTTTGATAACGGCGCTGTACGGAATAAACGGCCCGGATGCCGACCCGCTCGACCTGTGTTTCTGGCTGCAAAACCGTTATGGCAGCACGCAGGGGGCGCTGCGGGCGGAGCTTACCCTGCACTGGCACCACCCCGGTGAAGGCTGATCCCCACCAAAGCACGCCTTTATTTGCAGTGCCAGTGTGCCATCCAGCCGGGCAGTCTGCCAGCCAAGACCAAAAAACAGATAGAAAACAGCCCGGAGCGCTAATAAATTACAACGAATAAACGGCAAAAAACACTGTTCACAAAAATTTTATACTTCAAGGGGTTGATTTTTGGCAAAGGAACGCTATAATAGATTTAGCACTCAGGAGAAAAGAGTGCTAAACAAAATGTTTCAAAGAAACTTTAATTATAGGAGGATATTTCATCATGAAAATCAAACCTCTTGCTGATCGCGTTGTGATCAAACTCGTTGAAGAAGAAGAAACCTCCAAGGGCGGCCTGATCCTGACCGGTTCCGCCAAGGAAAAGCCGCAGGTTGCTGAAGTTATCGCAGTCGGCCCCGGCGGCAATGTCGATGGCAAAGACGTTGAGATGATCGTCAAGGTTGGCGATAAGGTCCTCACCAGCAAGTACTCCGGCACCGAAGTCAAGGTTGACGGCGAGGAATGCACCATTGTCCGCCAGAGCGATATCCTGGCAATCGTTGAGTAAACTTTAACTGTTCTTACTGATAAAAGGAGATGCTGATTTATGGCAAAACAGATTAAGCAGGGCGAAGACGCCCGCAAGGCTCTTTGCGCCGGCATTGACCAGCTGGCTGATACCGTTAAGATTACCCTGGGCCCCAAAGGCCGCAACGTTGTTCTGGGCAAGAAGTTCGGCAGCCCGGTCATCACCAACGATGGCGTTACCATCGCAAAGGAAATTGAGCTGAAAGACGCTTTCGAGAACATGGGTGCACAGCTCGTGCGTGAAGTTGCCACCAAGACCAATGATGCTGCCGGCGACGGCACCACCACCGCTACCGTTCTGGCACAGGCTCTTGTTACCGAGGGCATGAAGAACGTTACCGCCGGTGCAAACCCGATGGACATCAAGCGCGGCATCCAGAAGGCTGTCAACACCGCTGTTGAGGCCGTCAAGGCACACAGCCAGAAAGTCAACGGCAGCAAGGATATCGCCCGTGTCGGCACCGTTTCTGCCGGTGATGCACAGATCGGCCAGCTGATCGCTGACGCTATGGAAAAGGTTACTGCTGACGGCGTGATCACCATTGAGGAGAACAAGACCACTGCTGAAACCTACACCGAGGTAGTGGAAGGCATGCAGTTTGACCGTGGCTACGTTACCCCGTACATGGTCACCGATACCGAGAAGATGGAAACCGTTTACGAGGACTGCAGCGTGCTGATCACCGATAAAAAGATCAGCGTGTTCCAGGATATCGTTCCTCTGCTGGAGTCCGTGATCCAGTCCGGCCGCAAGCTGCTCATCATCGCTGAGGATGTTGAGGGCGACGCACTGTCCAACCTCATCATCAACCGTCTGCGCGGCGGCCTGAATGTGGTTGCTGTCAAGGCTCCCGGCTTTGGCGACCGCCGCAAGGAAATGCTGCAGGATATCGCCATCCTGACCGGCGGCACCGTCATCAGCAGCGACCTGGGCTATGAGCTCAAGGACGCTACCATCCAGCTGCTGGGCAGCGCCCGCCAGGTCAAGGTTGGCAAGGAGAACACCACCATCGTCGGTGGCGCTGGCGATAAGCAGGCCATTGCTGACCGCGTTGCCCAGATTCGTTCCCAGATCGCTTCCGCTACCTCTGACTTTGACCGTGAAAAGCTGCAGGAACGCCTGGCCAAGCTGGCTGGCGGCGTAGCTGTCATCAAGGTCGGCGCTGCTACCGAAGTTGAGATGAAGGATAAGAAGCTCCGCATCGAGGACGCCCTGAACGCAACCAAGGCTGCTGTTGAAGAGGGTATCGTTGCTGGCGGCGGCACCGCTACCATCAACGCTATCCCCGCTGTTGATAAGCTGGTCAGCGAGCTGGAAGGCGATGAGCGCACTGGCGCTAAGATCGTCCGCAAGGCTCTGGAAGCTCCTCTGCGCCAGATCGCCGCAAACGCTGGCCTGGAAGGCAGCGTTATCATCAACAACATTCTGCAGGCCGGCAAGCCCAACTACGGCTATGACGCCCAGAAGGAAGAATATGTTGACGATATGATCGAAGCCGGCATTGTTGACCCGACCAAGGTCACCCGCTCCGCTCTGGAGAATGCTTCCAGCGTTGCCGCTATGGTTCTGACCACCGAAAGCCTGGTCGCTGACCTGCCGGAGCCCCCGGCACCGGCAGCCCCCGCCGGCGGTGACATGGGCGGCATGTACTGATTTAATAGCCGCACCGCATAAAGTAATATGTAGGGCCGCAGCCCGTAAAGGCTGCGGCCCTTTTTGCGGTTTTGCAGCCAATAAGGGCAGAAATAATAAAGTGAAAGATAAAATAAATATAACATCGTACAATCCATGCGGATGTGTCTTTTTTTCGCTTGATTCTGCACCGCAAAACTGGTATGCTTTTCAAGTATGCCATGTGTATTGTACATGATGGCACGATGGAACGCGGAGGTACGGGAATGCCGGAGCAGAACAATAAACTGAAACTTGTGCGCGCGGTGATGCTGTGCATTACATTGGCCATCATGGCGGCAATCTTTCTGTTTTCCGCCCAGCCGGGGGAGAGCTCCTCTGCCCTCAGCCAGCAGATAACGGAAAAAGTGGAATCCACCGCGGCTCACCGCCTGACCCCCAAGTGGTTCAGCAGCCAGAACGACAATGCCAACATTCGCAAGTGGGCACATGTTTATATTTACTGTACTCTCGGTGTCAGCACCGCCGTCACCGTCCATCTGTTTGGCAGCGCAGGCAAAGCGGGCGGGGCCAAACAGCTTGTGCAAGAAGCACTGATCAGCGCTGTGACCTGTACCGCCTATGCGGGCACTGATGAATTCCACCAGCTCTTTATCCCGGGCCGCGCCGGAATGATTCAGGATGTCGGCGTGGATGCGCTCGGTTTTTTGCCCTGCATTGCCATCACTTTTCTGGTTACTGCCTGGCTGCGGCACAAAGCGGCCAAAACACAACAATAAAAATAACAACACCACCTGCCGGGGCAGGGAAAGCAGCATTGCGCTGCTTTCCCACACGCCCGGCGGGTGGTGTTGTTTGTGGTCTGTTTTAGGGTTTATCTGAAAATTTAGTCTATTTCTACAAGCACCGCTTCTTTGGCTTCAGATACACCTTAACCTTTCAGGGCAATGGCGTGTACTTCGGCCAGCGGGCCGTCTCCGCGCAGGTAGAGGGTCACATATTTCATCTGCCCGTCCGCCCCGTAATCTTCCAGCTCATCGCGCCCAATGATCTGCCGCGCCGTGTGCTCAGCTCCGGCGGTATCCGTGCTGCGGCTTTCCAGCAGGATAAATTCAGCGCCCGGCAAAAATTTCAGCTCTTCCGGCACCGCAGCGGCGGGGTAGTCGGCCTGTCCCAATACCCCATAATCCGCATCCATCTGCAGCACCCGCACCGCTTGGGCAGCATACAAAAAGGAAAGTTTGGCGGTAAAACTCTGCTCGGTTTTGCTGGTGCCGTCCCAGCTGCTGCTTTCGGTCTGTGCCGCGCTGACCGAGAGGGACAGGCTGGAACCTTCCAGATTTTGCGTGCTGCAGGTTACGCGCTGGCCCTCCGCCAGGTAGATCTGCCCGTCCGCTGTCTGGTATACCGGGCTGAATGTAAAGCCGGTAATATCTCCACGAATCTGGCCGATATCGGCATACAGCGTGCCGGTCATGCTCTCGGTGGTTTCACTGCCGTTGTATGCGCTGTTGTAGGCAAGGCCGCTGAAATACGGGTCGGCCCCACTGCCAAGATAAACAGTATCGCCGTCCTCCTCCGCCGTGTTCTGGCACAGCGCATAACCGGTCACATTGGGGAAAATATTCCGCCACTGCGCACCCTCCGGCCGGTCGGCGCTGCTCCAGTCCGCGTACAGATGGGCAGGGGAACAATCACCGGAAAGAAAATGCTCGGAAAAATAGGGGATGCTCTCCCATGTGGCGTACCCGCCGATCAAAGTATCCTGCCCTGCCGCGCCCTGCGGTACCGCCAGCCGGCAGCCGCCCAACAGGCAGGCCAGGGCAGCGGCACCCGCACCGAATAACATATTACGTTTCATCACAATCACCTTCGTCCAGTTCGCCGTCAAATTTCAAAATATCGCCAACATCACATTGCAGATAGTAACAGATGCGGTTGATGGTGTGGAACCGCACACCTTTGGCTTTTCCGCTGCGCAGGATGGAAAGATTTGCTTCGGTAATGCCCACCCTGGCGCAAAGTTCTTTGGCCGTTATGCCGCGTGCCCGCAGCTGTTCATCCAGATACACTTTGATCGCCATCAGATGAACCCCTCGTTTTCTTCCCGCAGGGCGCAGCCTTCGGCCAGCCAGCGGCTGAACAGCAGCGCCGCTACCGCAAACAGAATGGGCAGCAGGGCAATGTGCAGCCCGCTGTTCAGCTGGTGCAGCTGCCCGGCGGCGCAAAGCTGTACTGCCAAAAACACTGCTTGTACTGTAACATCCACCGCCGCAGCTCCGCCGGCCAGTGTGCCGCAGTGCGCGGCGGCCTGTGCCATGCCGGGGGCAAAACGATCCGCCTGGGCGAGCTTAACCAGCTGCAGCAGCCCATGTACAATGCCAAGGTTCAGCAGGGCAGGCAGGCTTTGCACCAGCCAGCCGCAGACCAGAAATAAAGCGGTGGGGTTCAGCGTGCCGAAAGCTGTATTGTCCAGCATGGTGTTTGCCTGCCGCACGGCGGCAATCTGCCCGCGCAGATCCAGCAACCCCACGCCAAACACGGAAACAACAAACGCGCCGTCCAGCAGGCAAAGCCCTATCTGCATCCCGTGCAGCAGGCTGCTGGTGTTCAGGCTGCGCCGATGCAGCGCCCCCAACAGCAGCCAGACGGCACAGGCCAGCGCAACGGCCCAAATCAGCTGCCCCAGCATGGCCACGACAACTTCTTGCGGCAGGCCGCCCATCCGCTGGGCCAGCAGCCCCGGATTGATGAGGAAATAGAGCGCAGGCCCCAGCACCGCGCTGAACCCAACCAGCGGCCAGTGGTGCCGGATATCCCGCAGCGCAATCCCGGCAGGCAGCAGGCAGAGCAGGGCATACAGCCCGCAGGCCGCCACATTGCCCACACTGCCGCTTAACGAAAGCACCCGCAGCCCGGCCCCGATGCTGACCCAGGGGAACGCCAGCCACCCGGCCTCGACCGGTGCGAACCATGCCCCCAGCGCACAGGCCGCGGCAAGCCCCGCCAGCCCGCCATAAAATACACGGAAACGCTTCATCGCTTCCACATCCTTTCTGATTTTGCTAAGGCAACACCGCACAATTCCCGCCTTGCGGCTTAAGCACCGTTCCGGCAGCTGCGGCACGGCATCTGCGTTGCCAAAATGCTCGATAATGTCGGGTTGCAGTACCCGCATCGTGCTTCGGGGGCAAAGGCCCCTCGCACTCTGCGACCGCTGCCCCTGCTTTGGTTCGCTGTTTCCGCCACTGGCGGCGCTCACCTTTGCAGCATCCAGTATTATCTGCGCTTTTGGCTTGGCATCTGCCGCACCTCGCTCGCCGTATCGGCACTTAGAATTATGCGGTATTGCCCTTGATTTAATTTATCATTCTGCAAACCAAAAATCAAAAGTAAAATTATAATAAAACAATAATTTTACTATCATCAGCGTACCACATGAATTATCGTTTGTCAATAATTCCACTGCAAAATCTTTTGCAATGCTTTGCTGCACCCGAAAAGACAGAAAAGAAAGCATAAAACCAGCGGCAGCGGGCGATACTTCAACAAGTGGCTGATACCATGCACTTGGTGCAGCATATTAGGGTAACACCGCACAATTCCCGCCTAGCGGCTTAAGCACCGCTTCGGCGGCTGCGGCACGGCATCTGCGTTGCCAAAATGCTCGATAATGTCGGGTTGCGGTACCCGCATCGTGCTTCGGGGGCAAAAGCCCCTCGCACTCTGCGACCGCTGCCCCTGCTTCGGTTCGCTGTTTCCGCCACTGGCGGCGCTCACCTTTGCAGCATCCAGTATTATCTGCGCTTTTGGCTTAGCATCTGCCGCATCTCGCTCGCCGTATCGGCACTTAGAATTATGCGGTATTGCCTTAGGAAAGGAGAAACCACGCCCATGAGCATCCGCCGCCTTGCTGTCCTCTGCACCGCCATGCTCTGTGCAGGGATGCTGGTGCTCTGCCGTGTGTTCTGGATCGCGGCGGACCAAAGCTATGCCGCCAGCGCGGCGGCACAGACCGTCAGCGAAACCGTGCTCCCCATCCGGCGCGGCAATTTTTATGATAGGATAGGCCGCCCCCTAACCGGCGTTACTCCGCGGTGGTACGCGCTCTGCATACCGGGGGATTCCAGCTATGCCACACTGTTTCCCTTTGTGCCGTTTGCCCAGCAGGCCCAGCTGTATGCCCGCCGCAACAGCATCACCCCGTTTTTGATTGAAGTGGAAGATGATCTGTCCGCAAACGGCGTGTTCATGGTGGCGGATGCCCGGCGCTATCTGCCAACCCCCATCGCCCGTCACCTGATCGGCTACCTGGATGGGGACGGCCACGGTATGACCGGGCTGGAAAAGGCCTATGATGATCTTTTGGCTGCGGCGGGGGATGCTCAGGCCGTGCTTTGCACCACCACTGCCCGTGGGGATCTGTTGGCGGGCACCACGCCGCAGGTGCAAACCACCGCCCGCGGTACCAACACAGCCATTACCCTCACGCTGGATGCTAACATCCAGCGTGCCTGCGAAGCGATTGCCGCCCAAAATATGAGCAAAGGCTGCATCATCGTCATGCAGGTGGGCAGCGGGCAAATTTTGGCCAGCACCAGTATGCCGGAATTTGACCCCGATGATATCGCCGCCAGCATCCGCGCCGATGATACCTCCCTCATTAACCGCAGTCTGTCCGCTTTCAGCGCGGGTTCTGTGTTCAAGGTGGTGCTGGCTGCGGCAGCCTATGCCCAGGGGCTGGACTGGTTCACCTATGACTGCACCGGCAGCATCCAGACGGCGGGGGAAACCTTCCGCTGTGCGCTGGGGCGGGCGCACGGCACCGTCAACCTGCGCGGCGCGCTGGAACAAAGCTGTAACTGTTACTTTATTGCGCTGGGCCAACTGCTGGGCGGGCAGGCAATTCTGAATGCCGCGCAGAGCTTTGGCCTTGGCACCCCGGCCCTGCTGGCGCCGGGGCTGAAGAGCGCGGCGGGGGAACTGCCCAGCGCGGCAGACCTGCAAAATGCGGGCAGTTTGGCAAGCCTTTCGTTCGGGCAGGGCGGGCTGACCGTTACCCCATTGCAGGTAACGGCCATGTTCAATGCCATAGCCTCCGGCGGGGTATATCACAGCCCCTGTATTGTCAGCAGCATCACCGGCGGGACGCAAGTTCCGCAGCAGCCGCAGCCCGCAGCGGCCTGCAGCCCGGCGGTTGCACGGGTGCTGCAAAGTATGCTGGCAACCGTTGTCCGCAGCGGCATTGGCGGCGATGCCCAGCCCCATACCGGTACCGCCGCCGGTAAAACCGGCACGGCTCAGACCGGCCAGTTTGATGCAGACGGCAGAGAGCTGCTGCATTACTGGTTTGCCGGTTTTTACCCGGCGGATGCTCCGCGCTATACCATCACCGTTTTGCAGGATTCCCAGCAAAAGCCCCAAACCAGCAGCGCCGCCCTGTTTGCCCAGGTAGCGGATGCCCTTGCCGTTCTGGATGCAGCTATAACAGAAAAACCGGCAGAAAACGGTTGACAAGCACCGAACGCTGGCATATAATCATAGGGTAAAAGGAAAAATAGCGTTGAAAGGGTCAATGCCCCATTATCCGCAGCCATTCAGAGAGGGTGCCGCTAAGCTGCAAGGCACCCGGTGCGGGCAGGGCAGTGCCGCCCCGGAGCTTCCGAAAAAATCGGACGTATGCGTCGCGTTAAGGCGCACCAAAGCGGCAGGCTGTACAGCCTGCAATCTGGGTGGTACCACGGAAGTTATACGGCTTTCGCCCCTGTGCTGGACGGCATTGTAGCTGTCTGGCGGGGCAAAGGCCGTTTTTCTTTTCCTTTTTTTGCGGCTGTGGTAAAACCCGGGGCAAAACAGTATCCCAATTATTTCAGCATACGAAATGGAGAATCAGGATCATGCAGTGGACAGGACTTAACGAATTACGCGAAAAATACCTGCACTATTTTGAAGGCAAAGGCCATCTGCGCCTTGGCAGCTTCCCGCTGGTGCCCAAAGACGACCCCAGCCTGCTGCTTATCAACAGCGGTATGGCACCTATGAAAAAGTGGTTCCTTGGCCAGGAAGAACCGCCCCGCCACCGTGTTACCACCTGCCAGAAGTGCATCCGTACCCCGGATATTGAGCGCGTCGGCATTACCGCACGCCATGGCTGCTTCTTTGAAATGCTGGGCAACTTCAGCTTCCAGGATTATTTCAAGAAAGAGGTCATTCCCTGGGCTTGGGAGTTCCTGACCAAAGAGCTGGAAATCCCCGCTGACCGCCTGTATATCTCTGTCTATCAGGACGATGACGAGGCCTATGATATCTGGACCAAGTCTGTCGGCATCCCCGAAGACCACATGGTCCGCCTGGGCAAAGAGGATAACTTCTGGGAGCATGGCTCCGGTCCGTGCGGCCCCTGCAGTGAGATCTACTTTGACCGCGGCCTGAAGTATGGCTGCGGCAAGCCGACCTGCGGCGTTGGCTGTGACTGCGACCGCTTCATGGAAATCTGGAACCTGGTGTTCAGCCAGTATGATTCCGATGGCAAGGGCACCTATGCGCTGCTGCCCAAACCGAACATTGATACCGGCATGGGCCTGGAGCGTCTGGCCGTTGTCATGCAGGATGTGGATAACCTGTTCGAGGTCGATACCGTTGCCGCTGTTCTGCACCATGTGGAGCGCATCTCCGGCAAACAGTACGGTGCAAACGAGAAGGACGATATCTCCATCCGCGTCATCACCGACCATATCCGCGCTACCGTGTTCATGGCTTCTGACGGCATCCTGCCCTCCAACGAAGGCCGCGGCTATGTTATGCGCCGCTTGCTGCGCCGCGCTGCCCGCCATGGCCGTATGCTGGGCATCGACCATCCGTTCCTGACTGATCTGGTGGATACCGTTATCGTCTCCAGCGAGGTTGGTTACCCCGAACTGCGCGAGCATGAATCCTATATCAAGAAAGTTATTGGCACCGAGGAGGAGCGCTTCTATAAGACCATTGACTCCGGCATGAACATCCTGAACGGCATGATCCAGCACCTGCACGAGACCAACAAGAAGATCCTGTCCGGCTTGGATGTTTTCAAGCTGAACGATACCTTCGGCTTCCCGCTTGATCTGACCAAGGAGATCGCTGCCGAAGCCGGCCTTGGCATTGACGAAGCTGCTTTCCATGTCGAGATGACCCGCCAGCGTGAGCGCGCCCGTGCCGAGCGCCTGGCCAAGGATATCTCCGGCTGGAGCGAGGACCTGTTCGGTGAACTGAACGCTGAGCCGACCGCGTTTGACGGCTATGATGTGCTGAAAGAAACCGCCAAGGTTCTGGCCCTGTCTGACGGCGAAGAACTGAACGATGCGGTTTCCACCGACTATGAAGAGCGCGAGAATGTGCTGGTCGTTCTGGACCGTACCCCGTTCTATGCCGAGATGGGCGGCCAGGTTGCTGACCACGGCTACCTGACCAGCGGCACTGCAAACCTGAAAGTTAACCAGGTCAAAAAGACCCCCAAAGGCTTCTATGTTCACACCTGCACCCTGCTGGACGGCACCATCCGCGTAGGCGATACCGTAACCGCTGCTGTGGATGAACAGCGCCGCGCTTCCATCTGCCGCAACCACACCGCCACCCACCTGATGCAGAAAGCCCTGCGCGAAGTGCTGGGCGAGCATGTCCACCAGGCCGGCAGCTACCAGGACGACAAGATCACCCGCTTTGACTTTACCCATTTCAACGCCGTTACCCCCGAAGAACTGGTGGAAGTGGAAAAGCGCGTGAACGAAAAAATCTTTGCCGCTCTGCCTGTTACCATCCAGAACCTGCCCATTGAGGAAGCCAAAAAGATGGGCGCTATGGCTCTGTTTGGCGAAAAGTACGGCAAGGTTGTCCGCGTTGTGGATGCAGGCGGCTGGAGCGTTGAGTTCTGCGGTGGCACCCATGTCAAGAACACTGCCCAGATCGGCTGCTTCAAGATCCTGTCCGAAGCCAGCGTTGCCGCCGGTATCCGCCGCATTGAGGCCACCACCGGTTACGGCGTGTTGAACCTGCTGGACGACCGTACCGCTGAACTGGCCAACACCGCTGTTGCCCTGAAGGCCAACAACATGAAGGATGTTGCCGCCCGTGCCCAGGCTGTGACCGCTGAGCTGAAAGAGGCCAACAAGCAGCTGGAGATCGCCAAGGCAAAGCTGGCATCCAGCCAGATCGACGGCCTGTTCCAGAATGCTGTCGAGGTTGACGGCGTGCGCATTGTTACCGTTTATCTGAACGGCACCACCCCTGATACCCTGCGCAGCATGATGGATAAACTGCGTGATAAAGAGCCCAACGCAGTCGGCGCTTTGATCGGCACCGATGGCAGCAAGACCACCCTGGCTGTCGGCGTTGGCAAAAACGCCCTGGCCCGCGGTCTGAAGGCTGGTGCCCTGGTTAAGCAGATCGCTGCCATTGCAGGCGGCAACGGCGGCGGCAAGCCGGACTTCGCCATGGCCGGTATCCGCGATACTTCCAAGATCGACGATGCACTGAACGCTGTGGAAGGCATTGTGAAAGAAAATCTGGAAAAAGCAAACTGAGCGTGCTATAATACAACTGTACAATTTTGGGGTGCCGGGCCAACCGCCCCGCACCCTGGGAAAGGGGGCAAAACCGATGGATGACTGCCTGTTTTGCAAAATCGCAGCGGGCCAGATCCCGTCCAATAAGCTGTATGAGGATGACACTCTGCTGGCATTTTATGATATTGACCCGCAGGCACCGGTGCATTTTCTGGTGATCCCCAAGCAGCATATTGAATCTGCGGCAAAGCTTACCGAAGCGGACGCTGCGCTGCTGGGCCACATTTACGCCACCATCGCCAACCTGTGCAAGCAGCTTGGCGTGGACGAAAGCGGCTACCGCGTTGTGACCAACGTTGGCGCCGATGGCGGCCAAAGCGTGAAGCACCTGCACTTCCATGTGCTGGCAAAGCGCAGCCTTGCATGGCCTCCGGGCTGATGCAGGCTCCTTTGCACCGAAATGTGAAAAGAGGTTGTTTACTATGGCAAAAACCTATACCTTGCATGTGGCAGGCCTGACCCGTGAATTGCCCATCTGCAAAATCAATGACCACCTGGACATTGCCGCATTTATCATGTTCAGCGATGTTGAGCTGACCATTGCCTGCGCCAAGGCCCTGCTGGAAAAGTGCCCGGATTTTGATGTCATCCTGACTGCCGAGGCCAAGGGCATCCCCCTGGCATACGAAATGTCCCGCCAGAGCGGCAAGCAGTGGATCCCCGCCCGCAAGGGTGTCAAGGGGTACATGGCGGATCCGGTCATCGTGGAGGATCAGTCCATCACCACCGCCGGCAAGCAGACCCTGGTCATTGATAAAAAAGACCTTGACTATATGAACGGCAAGCGCATCCTGGTTGTGGATGACGTAATTTCCACCGGCGGCAGCCTGCATGCGCTGGATGCACTGGCAGCCCGCAGCTCCGGCACCATTGTGGCCCAGGCAGCTGTTCTGGCGGAAGGCGATGCAGCTGAGCGCAAGGATATCATCTTCCTTGAGCCGCTGCCCCTGTTTGCCCACTAAAAACTCATGACTCGTAAGCTGGCTGGCTTTGGTCTTGCCTTCGCATTGGCAGAGCTGGCCGCGGCGTACCTGCCGCCGTTGGCCTCGCTGCTGACGGCGGCACTTTTTATATCGCTGTTCCTCTTTGCTGCCTTTACCCAGCGCCGGGCGGCCCGCTTTGCGCTGCCCGCCGTGGCAGGGCTGCTGGCTGGCCTGGTGTGGAGCGCTGCTTACCAGCTGGCCGTGGTAAAACCGGCCCAAAGCCTGGCAGGGCAAACCTATGCCTGTACCGCCATTGTGCAGCCGGACGCCGAAACCTCCTGGCAGCCGGGCAATGTGCGGGCAACGCTGCTTATCACCCGGCTGGATGACCGCAAAACCTCGCTTAAAGTATACTGCACAGACCTGCCGTATTCCGAAGCAGGGGATATCATTACCGGGCAGTTTCAACTGCAGCCCCTGCGGGCGGACTCTTACCGCATGTCCCGCTATGCCAAGGGTACTTGGCTTGGGGCATCCTATCAGGCGGATTATATCTGGCAGGGAACCTCGGATGCGCTGCCGTACCGGCTGTACCACCTGCGGCAGGCGGTTGCCAAACGGTTAACCACCTACTTGCCACAAAATCTTGCCGGGGTGGAAGCTGCCATGCTGCTGGGCGAGAAAAGCGAACTGACGGACGAATGGCGTGATACCTTCCGCACGGCGGGCATTGCCCACCTGCTGGCGGTTTCCGGCCTGCATGTGGCGCTGCTGTGCGGCCTGTTTGCCATGGGGCAGGGGCGGCGCAGCCGGTTCTCGGTTCCGCGGGTCCTGCTGCAAATCACGGTTCTGCTGCTCTATATGGGGCTGACAGGGCTGCCGTTCTCGGTGTTCCGTGCGGGCGTTATGTTCCTCATCATGCTGGTGGGCGGCCTTTTGCTCCAGCCGTCGGATTCCCTTACCGCGCTGGCGTTGGCCGCCATCATCATTGGGGTGCAGCAGCCTTTTGCCCCGTGTGATATCGGCTTCCAGCTTTCCGTCTGCGGGGTATTGGGCGTGCTGGCAGCTTCGGCGCTGGCCAAACGGCAAACACAGTTTGTGCAGGTGCGCTATGCGGCCCGCCATAACCAAAGGCGGCAAACCGCCCTGCCGCTGCCCCTTGCCATCGTGCTCCGCGCGGTGGATGCCGTGCAGACTGCGGTACTGGCTACTTTGGCAACCTTACCGGTCTTGCTGCTGCACGGCATGGCAGCCAGTGATGCCGCAGTGCCCGCCAACCTGTTGGTGGTGTGGCTGCTTGGCCCGGCGCTGCGGCTGGGGATTCTGGCGCTGGTGCTTTCCTTTGTGCCGGTGCTGGACCCGCTGTTCCACGGGGCAAGCCTGCTGCTTGGCATTGTGCTGCGCCTGATGACCACCCTGGCCGCCTGGTGCGCGGCTCTGCCGGCGGCCCACATTGCCCTGCCGGTGCGGTATACTTTGTGGGTGCTGGCTGTTTTTGCTGTGCTGGCGGCGCTTTTCTGGCGCACCCGGCAGCTGCGCCGCTTTGTGCCCGTTGGCTTTGTGTGCGCAGTGGCAGCCGTTATGTTGGGCGGCACCATGCAGCGCGATGTGGTACGCCTGGCCATGGTGGGCACCGCGGGCAATGGCTGCGTGGTGGCGGTGCAGAATAACCGCGCCGTGGTGCTCTACCGCGGTAGCGCCGCCAATGGCCGTGCGGTGCAGCAGTACCTGACCCAGAACGGCGCGCCGGAACTTGCCGCAGTGATCGACCTGCGCACCGAACCCGGCGAAATGCCCCTGCAGGCCGCGCAGCTGCTGACCATTGCCGACCTGCCGCAGGGCCTGACCCATCTGCAGCTGCTGGATACCGTGGAAGTTGATTTGCTGCACACCAACGCCGCAGCCCTTGCGGTACTGGATGTCGGCGGCTGGCACGCCGCGGCCAGTGCGGGCAAGCTGATCCTGGCCGAGCCGGTGGCAGTGGATCTGTACTGCGCGGGTGGCAGCTGCCCGGAAGCCATTCAGGCAAAGGCAATTTTGTGCAACCAGCAAACACCCAAATGGCTGTCCAAAGCGGGGGATACCCCTGTTTATTACGATGCCGAAACCCCGACTGCCGTGGTGCGCCCCGGCAAAAGTGTTGTGTATGAGGAGGTGCAGCCCCTTGCTGTACAGTGAAACCGAACTGAAAAAACGTCTCAAGTCCGGCTGCCCGGTGTTTTACTTTTATGCCAGTGATGAAGCTCTGGTGCGCAGCGCCGCCGCCAAAGCCGAAAAGTTTTTGAGCGAAGAAGCCCCCGATACCACCACGCTGGACGGCCCCACCCCCAGTGTGGAGGATATTGTGCTGGCGGCGGGCACCATCTCGTTCTTTGGCGGCCGCCGGCTGGTTATGCTGCCGCTCATTCGTCCGTCTGCCTATTCGGATAAAGATTTGCAGGAGCTCTGCGATACCCTTTCCGATACCGAGAACGCCGTCTTTGTGCTGACCAGCCTGCTGGAAGAAAAATACGGCAAAATCAAGCCTGGCAAGCGGGAGCAAAAGCTCATCGCCGCATGCGAAAAACTGGGCTACTGTGTACAGATCACTAAACCCGGCCGCGCCGCCTTGCAGGAGATGGCCCGCACTTGGGCAGGGGAGTATCACACCACCTTTGCTCCCGGTGCCGAAGCCGCCCTGCTGGACCGCTGCGGCGACGACCAGTTTTTGCTGCAAAATGAGATCGCCAAGCTGGCAGCGCTCAGTGGCTATACCACCATCACTACCCAAATGATTCAGCAGCTTGGCACCGTCACGCTGGACGCTGATACCTTTGATATGGTCAAGCTGGTGGCGGCGGGCAACACCCGCCAGGCTCTGGCCAAACTGCAAACCCTGCTGGAACTGCAAAACGAGCCGATCCTTATTACCGGCGCGCTGATCGGCAACTATCTGGATATTTACCGGGCTTTTTTGGCTAAAAAGAGCCGCCGCCCGCTGGCGGACCTGGCCAAGGATTTTAAGTATACCGGCAAATGGAACTACCGCCTTGGTAACGCGGATCAGACTGCCGCCCGCTTTCAGCGCAGCCAGATCGAAGAAAGCCTGCGCATCCTGCAAAAGCTGGACCTGGATTTGAAAGGCAGCCGCCTGGATGCCCCGCTGCTGATGCAAAAAGCCATCTGCGAACTTTCGCTGGCAAGGAGCCGTGCATGAACCAGAATAAATTGAACCTGACCCAGGCCCTTGTGGTGGAAGGCAAATACGATGCCGCCCGCCTGGCCAACCTTGTGGATGCCACCATCCTGACAACAGACGGTTTTGCTATCTTTAAGGATAAAACCATGCAGGCGCTCTTCAAACGCATTGCCGCCGCCCAGGGCATGATTTTGCTGACGGACTCCGACGCCGCAGGCTTTAAGATACGCCACTACATCACCGGCCTTGTGGGGCCGCAAAACGTGCTGCAGGCCTATATCCCCGCCGTGCCCGGTAAGGAACCCCGCAAACCGGAACCCGGCAAGGAGGGCCTGCTTGGCGTGGAAGGTGTGGACGATGCCCTGATTCTGCAGGGGCTGCATACCGCCCTGGCCGCGGCCCCCCTGCAGGCTCAGCAGCAGAACACGGACCCCATTACCTATACCGATTTGTATGAGTGGGGCTTAAGCGGCAGCGCCAACGCCAGCGAGCGGCGGCGCACGTTCCTGCGCATTCTGGGCCTGCCGCCGCGGCTGAGCAAAAAAGAGATCATTCAGGTACTCAATACGCTGTATACCCGCGACGCATTGCAGGCGCAGCTGGAGGCGATGAAGTAACGGAATTATTGCAAAGTAGAAGGGGGAAACCTATCGGATGGAAAACATTAGGGAAAGGATCGTATCCTGCGCGGGCCGCGTATGGTTCTGCGCAAAAGAGCTGTTGAAATGGCTGGCACTGGCCATGATTACCGGCGTGCCCTGCGGTATCATTGGTGCGGCGTTTGATCTGGCTGTGGAGCATGTAACCGAACTGCGGACCGAACACACCGCCATCCTGTTTTTACTGCCGGTCATCGGCCTTGTCATCGTGGCATTTTATAAAGCGGCAAAGCTGGAGGGCGTTTCGACCGATGATATGATCGACTGCGTCAAGGATGGCAAGCCCATCCGGTTCTGGCTGCTGCCGGTCATGTTTATCAGCACGGTGCTCACCCACTTGGGCGGCGGCAGTGCCGGGCGCGAGGGCGCTGCTTTGCAGATGGGTGGCACCATCGGCTGGTGGGCCGGCGGCGTGCTGCACCTGAATGAGCACGAGCGCCGCATGGCCGTGCAGTGCGGTATGGCGGCGTTCTTTTCCGCTTTGTTCAGCACCCCGCTTGCCGCAACCTTTTTTGCCATGACGATTGTCAACGTGGGCGTTGTGTTCTATGCGGCGTATATCCCGTGCTTTACGGCGGCAATCATTGCCTATGGCGTTGCTCAGCTTATCGGCGTTACCCCTACGCGCTTTGCGGTGGAAGCCCCGGCGTTTGAACCTGCCATGGTCGTGCGGGTCGTGCTGCTGGCGCTGGCCTGCGCGGTGGTGGTGCACCTGTTCTGCTTTGTGCTGCACAGCGCTGCGCACGGCCTGCCCAAGCTGCTGCCCAACCCGTGGGTGCGGGCCTTTTTGGGCGGCTGTGTGGTGGTGGTGTTCACCCTGCTGCATGGCAGCATGCGCTATAACGGCGCGGGCGTGAACATCATCGCCGCTGCGGTGGAACAGGGCCAGGCCCTGCCGTGGGACTGGATCGTCAAGATCCTGCTCACCGCCCTTACCCTCAGCTCTGGCTTTAAGGGGGGTGAGGTCGTGCCCAGCTTTTTTGTGGGGGCAACCTTTGGCTGTGTGGCCGCGCCGCTGCTGGGCATCCCGGCGGGCTTTGGCGCAGCCCTTGGGTTGGCTGGCGTGTTCTGCGGTGCCAGCAACTGCGTGGTGGCATCACTGGTGCTGGCAATCGAGCTGTTCGGTGCGCAGGGACTTTGGTACTTTGCCATCGTATGCGGCATTACCTATGCGCTTTCCGGCTATGCCGGGCTTTACCACAGCCAGCTGTTCCTGACGGATAAGCTGGAACCGGAATACCGCATCATTCGTGGCCACAACCATCATTAAAACCGTATAACCGCAGCCCGCAGCAGGGGGGGAGCCTGCCGCGGGCTGCGGCTTTTATCATTCAACTGCCATAATAAGCGGGCACATCGCCATCCAACAAAAAGCTGGCCAACGGCACCCGTACTTCCACCTGGGTCAGCGCGGCGCGGCCGTTCAGGATAATATTCACTGTGGTTTCCAGCACAAGGTCCGCCGTAAATCGGGTGCGGTTGATGGCGGCGGGCTCCATGGTTTCTTCCATGCGCCCCTCCACATACCCGTCCGGGTTCAGGTGCACCGCCCAGCCCGGCCCCATTTCCAACAGGAAAATGCTGCCGGATAAGCTGCCTAAGGAAATGCTGATGTCATTTTTCGGCATGGTATTCAATGCCTGCTGGGCGGTTTGCACCAGGGCTGCCCGCGCGGTGTTGATCCGTTCGCTGTCCCCCAGCAGGCAGCCACCGTTCAGCGTGTACAGCCCGGCATACCGCTGCGGGTTGGCGGAAAGCTCGCCATAGACCGCTGTGTTCAGGCACTGCACCACAAGGCTGCGGCATTCATGCTGGGCAACTTCCCGCATGGCGGGCCACATGGCATCTTCAATGCAGTCGGCCAGGTGCCAGCAAAGGCAGAAAACTGCCGCTGCCAATGCCAGCCGCCGCCAAAGCGCGGCATGGCGGCTGCGGTGCCCGGCACTGCGGCACTTGCGCATGGGGCATCACCTCCCGCCGCTTTATTTTCCGCGCAGCCCATGCTATGCCCGGCAAAGCAAAAAAGTGAGCCAAACTCCCAAAACTTTCAAAAAATTAGTTGACAAATACCCAACACCCTGTTATAATAACACCTGTCGCCGGTTGAAAAGCCAACCACGGCAAAGCATCTGGGGGTTTAGCTCAGCTGGGAGAGCGCTTGCATGGCATGCAAGAGGTCACCGGTTCGATCCCGGTAATCTCCACCAGAACAAAAGCGCTTGGCAATTTTGCCGGGCGCTTTTTGTTTTATATCGCGTCCAAGCCGCCCACAGGCAGGGCGGCCTTTTCTATATCTGCCCGCAGCCGGGCATACTAAAGTGCATTGAAAAAGTAAACCAAACTCGGAAGAGCAAGCCGAATAACCGCGCAAACGGAGGAAATACTACCATGGAACTGGAGCAGGCCCGCAAACGTGCAGCAGAACTGCGCGCTGTGATTGAAAAGAATAACCGTCTGTATTATGACCAGGACGCCCCGGAACTGGAAGATTACGAGTATGACCAGCTGACCCGCGAGCTGAAAACCATCGAAGCCCAATTCCCGCAGCTTGTCACGCCGGACAGCCCTACCCAGCATGTGGGCGGCACCCCCAGCGGCAAGTTCAGCAAGGTGGCCCACGCTGTTAAAATGGAAAGCCTGCAGGATGCTTTCTCGCTGGATGAACTGCGCGAGTTTGACCAGCGCGTGCGGGAAGCAGGCGTTACGCCGGAATATGTGGTAGAAATCAAAATCGACGGCCTTTCTGTCAGCCTGGAATACCGCAACGGCCGCCTGACCCGCGGCTCCACCCGCGGCGATGGCCTGGTGGGGGAGGACGTGACCGAAAACCTTGCCACCATCAAGTCTATCCCCAAAGAAATCCCCAATGCCCCCGAATTTCTGGAAGTGCGCGGCGAAGTCTATATGCCGCATGAAGCGTTTTTTGCCCTGAAGGAGCAGCAGGAGCTGGAGGATAAAACTCCGTTCAAGAACCCCCGCAACGCGGCGGCTGGCTCTCTGCGGCAGAAAGATGCCAAGATCACGGCAGCCCGCGGGCTTTCTATCTTTGTGTTCAACCTGCAGCAGGTGGAGGGCAAAACCTTTACCACCCACAGCGAAACGCTGGATTATATCAAGTCTCTCGGCTTCCCGGTATCCCCGCGCTATAACGTATATACCAACATTGAGGATGCCATTGCTGAGATCCAGCGCATTGGCGAAGCCCGCGGCACCCTTGATTTTGATATGGACGGCGCTGTTATCAAGGTCAACGATCTTACTGCGCGTCAGGCCCTTGGCAGCACCAACAAGTTTCCGCGCTGGGCTATTGCCTTCAAGTATCCGCCGGAAGTCAAGGAAAGCACTGTCCGTGATATCGAAGTCACTGTTGGCCGCACCGGCGTGCTGACTCCCACCGCGGTGTTTGACCCCATTTTTCTGGCGGGTACCAGCGTTTCCCGCGCCAACCTGCACAATGAGGATATCATCGAAGCGATGGACGTCCGTATTGGCGATACCATCCAGGTGCGCAAAGCGGGGGATATCATCCCGGAAGTCATCGGTGTGGCACGCCACGGCGAAAACTCAGTGCCGTACCATATGCCGCGGGTCTGCCCGTCCTGCGGGGCACCGGTGGTACACCTGCAGGATGAAGCCGCCCTGCGGTGCGTCAACCCGGAATGCCCGGCCCAGAGCCTGCGCAACCTCATCCATTTTGCCTCCCGCACTGCCATGGCCATTGATGGCCTGGGCGAAGCAATCGCCCAGCAGCTGATTGACCGCCAGCTGGTGCACTCAGTAGCAGACCTGTACGACCTGACCAAAGATCAGCTGCTGACGCTGGATAAATTCAAAGCCAAGAGCGCTGAGAACCTGCTCAAAGCCATTGCTTCCTCTAAGCAGAACAACCTGGATAAACTGGTGTTCGGTCTTGGTATCCGCAATATTGGCGATAAAGCCGCCGCCCTGCTGGCTGAGCATTTTGGCAGTATGGACGCCCTGAGAAACGCCGCAGCGGAGGACATCAGCAGCATTGATGGCTTCGGCGGCGTGATGGCGCAGAGCGTGGTGGAGTTCTTTGCCAAAGCCGGTACTGCGGATTTGCTGCACCGCCTGGCCGATGCGGGTGTAAATATGCAGTGGCACGGCGAAAAGAAGGGAACGGCCCTTGCCGGAATGACGATCGTTGTGACCGGCACACTGCCCACCCTTTCCCGCCAGGAAGCCGAGGCCATGATCGTGCAGAACGGCGGCAAGGCCAGCGGCTCTGTTTCCAAAAAAACAGCCTATGTTCTGGCCGGTGCCGCGGCAGGCTCCAAGCTGACCAAAGCCCAAACGCTCGGCATCCCCGTGATTGACGAAGCCGAGTTCCTGCGCATGGTAGCCCCCGCCCCGGCAGAACAGCCGGAACCGGAAGAAGAAACCTGATAAATCAATAAGCGATAAGCAAGAAAACTCCCTCGACAAGCAGTCCCGCATTACCGCGTGGAACGCTGCCGGGGGAGTTATTTTATATTTATCAATATCTGCCCTCATCCCGCCGCGGAGAAACTTTGAAATCTGCTATGAACATTGCAACCAATTTGTAGGGAACGATGTTTGCATCGTTCTGCAAACGGGCTGCACCCAACATTCTACCCACCATACGGCAAATAACCTTTCCCATAGGCCATAATGGTCATCATTACCCCCATAAGCGACAAAAAGAAAAGCACCGTACCTGAACCAGATACGGTGCTTTTTGGTGGAGATTACCGGGATCGAACCGGTGACCTCTTGCATGCCATGCAAGCGCTCTCCCAGCTGAGCTAAACCCCCAGATGTGCTGCTGTCGCCTGACAACGTATTGTATTATAGCAACCAAAACAGCAGTTGTCAATAGATTTTGACAAAAAAGTTTGGGGGATTTTGAAAAAACTGCAAGACAGGGGAACTAAGGCAATACCGCATAATTCTAAGTGCCGATACGGCGAGCGAGGTGCGGCAGATGTCAAGCCAAAAGCGCAGATAATACTGGATGCTGCAAAGGTGAGCGCCGCCAGTGGCGGAAACAGCGAACCGAAGCAGGG
>NZ_PSQF01000150.1:0-4686 GCF_003324125.1 Subdoligranulum sp. APC924/74
TTTGCTATAATCAGTCATGTGCATAACCTCCTGTGCGTCCATGTATGTGTCATTTACACTTAAAATTATGCACTCCACCGGGCGCTGCCGTATTCTGCATCCCGCCGAAACTTCTTAGCGTTCTTGCTTTTGAAATAGATCAGCAGCCGGAAACCAACGGCTCCTACAATACCGACAAGCCAATCCAGCGGAGCAAGACCGGGTGCAAAGTCAGCAAAGGCCGGGCCAATCGTCTGGCCCAGCCCGATGAGCTTATGTGCAAAATCGTTACCCGCCGCCAGCCGGTAGGCTGTCCCCAGCTTGAGGAACGCCCACAGGATGAACAGATAGGGAATGTTTGGAATCAGATATTTTCTAATCTTATCTGTCCTCATGGGCCACCTCCTTTGCACGTTCTTTCTGCTTCGGCTTTTCTTTGGAAAGCTGATCTGCCGCCTGTTTCAGTTGTTCCCGGATGGGAACACGGTTCGATTTTGCTTTGCTTAACATCTTCCGGGAGTATTCGGAAAAGCAGGCGGTCATCGCGTCTGCCTGTCCAGCCTTAAAAAATAGCAGGTATTTGTCCGGCCCGGTTTTATAGAACGCATAGTCTACATTCCATTTCCGGGCCACACGGTCAAAGGACTTGGCATCCCCGGATAGCTCGATGCTGTTTGTGGATGTACCGTGTGCCATGAGCTTTCGCACACTTTGCTTGCCGTGTGGTGTTTGCCGCCCACGGTATGCCTTGCGGATCTTCCGCCCCACCATACCCAGCACATACGCCAGTCCCCGCGCCGTCAGCTTGGTTGTTTTTACGGATATGGCTATCGTGCGCCGGGAAATATCTTCATCAATCAGTTACACCGCCTCCTTCCTTGGGACAATTTGTCTCGAAGTACCGTCACCGATCCCCACGGTCTTTTTTCTGCATTTGACGGTAGCCCTCCAGCGAAGAACCGTCTATGATTTCCTGATAGGCGGCCATTTGCTCCCGGATAGAGAGCTTCGGGAAAGAGAATACCTTATGTTCCTTGGGAATATCCTGCAAGCCGTGATACACTTCCACGAAATGATCGCTTTCTTTGACAACATAGCCGCCCGGGGCAAAATGGCCGTTTTCGTGGATGCAGGCATCCCGGCCATACGCCTCATAATCGAAATACGGTTTTACCTGATCCGGCACATCCAACATTTCCAGATCGTCCACATAAATGCGCCCCAGCGTTTCCTCATCGGATACGCCGGGGTAAAAGCCGTAACAGTCCAGATTTTGTGTCAGATTGATGATGTCCCGCACCGAAGAACAGTGATCGCCGCTGTCGAGGACGGCCTCCAGTGTTTCCAGCTCCGATGAGGTAAGCTCGGAAAGCAGGCAGGCCAGATGATTAAGCTCGTCCAGATTTTCATACTCGCTCAAATGGTCATAGAGCCCCAGCACATCCCCATCGAAAGAGGTAATAAAAATTTCCTGATAGCGGACGCCATCCACGCCGATCCGTTTCAAAAGAGCCTCCACCTCCTGGGCGGTTGTGGGAAATTTCAGTGTTTCACCCACAAGCTGGCCCTCGCTGTACTTTCCGGCGTTGGTAACGTAGGCTTCAAACAGGGTTGCCATTAGCGGCGGCCCTGTCCCTTGACGGTCAGGATGCCCTCAAGGGTTGTTGCCGTAATTCCCAGCCGCTGGGCCACGGCAATATCATTTTTCATGGCTTCGGTCATACTGTGCCCGCAAACAACCAGCACATGAGAACGGCGGAGCAGGTCACGGCTCATGTCGATGCCGCTTTTATGCTCCTCGGGAACAGCATCATTGAGAAACAGGGGCAAGTACAAAGGCGGACAAATAGGAGAAAAGCCTGCCTCATACACGGTGCGGCAATACTGCGCCGCCAGTTCTGCGTTTTCGCTATCGCCACCGAGCCATGCAGCGGTGATATAAGCAAGGGGTCGTTTCATCGTTCATACCTCCGATATTTTAATAAGAAAGTTCAACCCAAACCCCACGCCCTTTCCCAGTCTTGGGAAAGGGGGCGGCTCTGGAGGATATACCCCCGCCGCTTGCCGGGGAAATAGCACAGCCGGGGCAGACCGTCAAGGGCGAGCCGCCGAAAACGGCGGTGCGCTGCACCCTTGACGGCCCACTCCCGGCTGTACTAAAAAACAGGCGGCGACGGGGGATATATACCACCAGAGCTTCTGCGCGAGGGCGGGACCCTCGGGACAAAGTGTCTCGAAGTTGTTACTTATCAAGTTCCTGCTTTTTCGGGGCTTTTGCCAGCTCCGGCGGCTGTTTTTCTTTCCAGTCATCCAGCAGGGACATAATCTGTTCTTTCATTTTGGCGGGAGTTACCTCCTTGCCAAAATACTTTTCCAGTTCCGCAGTAGAAATAATCACGCCTCGATCCTCCTTTTTCTGTTCTGATAAGATGCCGTCAATGACATCGCCGTTGAGCTTGCCTTCCTTATCCAGCTCCCGGAGCCGTTTAGCTTGGGCCAGCGAGGGCGAAGCCTGCTCCCCGTCAATGGAAACAGCAATAAGCCTCTGATTTTTCGGTTTGATGTAGGACAGTTCCACGGCAGGCATAAAGCCCATCTTTTTATCGTCTACCTTATCCAGAAGCTCCGGCACAAGAGAGTTGAGCCGCAAGTAGCGCATGACCTTTTTATAGTTCATCTCATGCGCCTCGCCCACAATCTCAACCGAGCGTTTTCCAACATCGCCTTCCGCAACGCCTTTCAGCCGCCCTCCCTGATGCTTAATGTCCTCAACCTCAAGTTCCAGCAGCGCGGCCAATTCACTGGGGAGCATCCCGTCACGCTGCTTGTTGCTGTCCTTCATGGCCTGCACCGCTTCGTGGTCGGTCATTTCACGGACAATAAAGGGCATTTCCTCCAGCCCCGCCAGTTCACTGCCGTGGGTACGGCGATGGCCCGCTACAATTTCATAGCCGTTTCCGTCTTTCTCCGGGCGGGCAAGACCGGGAACCATTACACCGTTTACGCGGATAGAAGCAACGATTTCCTGCATCTTCGCATCGTCCCGTACCTTAAAGGGGTGCGGACGGAATGTGTGAAACGGATGAACCTCGGAAAGTTTCAGATAAACCAGCTTGCCTTCCTCAACCGGGCGGGGCGGTGTGGTCGGCTCGGGAGCCGTCTGTTCCGCAGTGGCAGTTTCCTTCGGTGCCGTATCCTGTGCGGGCTTAATGGGCTCCTTGGCATCCGGGGCCTTTCCGTCACTTCGGGACACTTTGTCTCGTTTGGACGGCTTGGGCTTGTCAGGGGCCGTCTTATCCGCCTTGGGTGGGCGGCCCTTGCGGGCCCCAGCCGATTTCTCCGATTTTTGATTTTCAGTCGCGGCCTTTTCTGCTTTCGGCGGACGGCCACGGCGCGGCTTTTTCGGTTCCTCCGTATTGGCGGGCTGCGGTGTTTCTCCGGGGGCTGCCGCCTCCGGCGCTTCGGGGGCTTCCGCCTTTTCGACTTCGGCGCGGGCGTTCTGTCTCTTTTCTGCCATAAGCTCATTGATTTTGTCAAAGGACACAACCACATCGCCGGGCTCAGGTATGGCAGGCCCGGTCTGTTCCTGCTGGGGTTCAGATGCTGCGGCCTGTTCGGGTGTGGCGATAGGCTCGGCGGCCTCCGGGGAAATATTCTCCGCAGGGCCAGTATTCAATTTTTCATCGGCCATTTACGATCCTCCTTTTCGTTAAAGTTGCACAAATTTGAACGCTAAAATTTTGTAGTTATTTTTGCGCCTCCTTTCCGTCTATCCACGCAAAAAAGCCGCCCGTTTTTCATGCCGGACGGCTTTTTGCGTAATGTGATAGATCAAATATTATTTTTTCTGGTTTGTAGGCTCTAAAAAGCCTTGTATTTACAGTGTTCCTAATAGGAAGTAATCATATGTTGTTAGTTTGTCAAAAGAGTTCATCATCAAGCCACACAACAGCCAACCGCAGCCTCAAAAATCCAGACATGTTTCCTAAAGGCTTGCAAACAAAGGCGCTTCCACGCCCAGCTTGCAAGCCTTTTCAGATTCATGGTAACAAATTTAAGTCTCACCCATTGCGTAGCGCATGTCAGGCCTCTCATGTGGGTATAGCGCATGGCGTGCTTGTCTTTTGTATCTGCAAAGACAAGCTCAATTGTTTCCTTGCGTTTTTCGTAAATTAAAGGCAATACCGCATAATTCTAAGTGCCGATACGGCAAGCGAGGTGCGGCAGATGCTAAGCCAAAAGCGCAGATAATACTGGATGTCTTATCGAGCATTTTGGCAACGCAGATGCCGTGCCGCAGCTGCCGGAGCGGTGCTTAAGCCGCAAGGCGAGAATTGTGCGGTGTTGCCCTAAAAAAAGAATAGAAAAGGCAACAGTTTATTTGCTTCCAGGGATGCAGGAAAAGAGCATAGGATGCAACATAATAAGAATAGCGATGCAAATGTAGAAATCCGCTGCGAGGCCCAGGCGACAAAACGAGGGGGAAAAACGCAACTGGAAAAGCCCGCGAGTTGGATATCGGGAAGGAAAAAAGATTTGAAAAAATGTGGAACAAAATGCAAGAAAACCCTTGACTTTTTGGGAAAGGTCAGTTATAATAACAAACGTTGCTTGAAGCGATTGAAACATGTGCGGCCGTAGCTCATCTGGTAGAGCGCCACCTTGCCAAGGTGGAGGTAGCGAGTTCGAGCCTCGTCGGCCGCTCCA
>NZ_PSQF01000151.1:0-4606 GCF_003324125.1 Subdoligranulum sp. APC924/74
ATTATCTGCGCTTTTGGCTTGGCATCTGCCGCACCTCGCTCGCCGTATCGGCACTTAGAATTATGCGGTATTGCCCTAAGGTGTATCTGAAAACAAAGAAATAGATGATATTTTTGACTTTTCAGATACACCCTAGTATGGTTTTGTCAGCCTCGATTTTCCGTTGGTGCTTCCGGTGCCGCCTGCCGCTTGTTGTCGGCCTCCATCTTGACCCCACACAGCCCCAGCGCACGCTGGAAAGACTTTGGCCCCTTATACAAAATACCCGTGATCCCCAGGTTATAGGCTGCCTGGGCGTTCACCTTGGTATCATCCACAAAAATGGTTTCGTCATAGGCAAGGCCGTATTTTTGCATCATCAGGCCAAAAATTTTCGGGTCGGGTTTGCTCAGGTGTACTTCGCACGAGGCAATGCCGCCGTCAAACAGCGGGAAAAAGTCCCGCTGGCGGATTTCGTCAATCACGTCCTGCGAAATGTTGGAAAGGTAATACAGCCGGTAGCCCGCCAGCTTCAGCTTGCACATCGTTTTTACCGTGCGCTTGTTGGTGTGCAGGATGCTCTGCCATTCATCAATGACAGCCTGCACCTCAAAGGTACGGCCGCGCTCAGCAGCGTTTTCCAGCATCAGGCGGTTGGCAGTGCCGCGGCTGATGACCCCGCGGTCCAGCTCTTCCCATTCTTTGCTGCCAAAGGTCAAATCAAACACTTCATCCTCGGCGCTCTTGTTCAAAAAATGATCCATCAAAAAATCCCGCGGCTTAAAATCCACCACAACGCCGCCCAGATCAAAAATGATGTTTTTATACATAAACGGTTTATCCCTCCGGTTTTGGCTTACATCATACCTGCATAGCAGTCTGTATTATCCCTTATTATACACATAATTGCCCCAAAGCACAAATAAATTATTTACAGCATAATCTGTAATAGGTGCAAAATGGGAAAAGGGGTGGTGGCATGACACTGCGTGACTTGAGCGAGAAAGATGTGATTCAGCTGAAAACAGGGGAGAACCTTGGCCGCATTGATGACCTTGCCTTTGAGGATGGCCAGATCACCCAGGTGGTCCTGCACGGCCGTGCCCGAATGTTCGGCCTGTTGGGGCGGGACGATGATTTGTTCATTCCCTGGGCCGCTGTCAAAACCATAGGGACAGATGTTATCATGGTGGATGCCGAAGTGCCGCCCCCGCACGCAAATCACATCAGAAAAGGCTGGATGTAAAATCACTGAAAAATCTTCTTGACAGGGGTGAACATTTTGTAAGACTGTGCTATAATACTTTGAAAGAGTAACTTCCAGATACTGCCACCCAAGGAAAGGGGAGCCCGCCATGCAGATGAACGAAAAGCAAACCCTGCTGGCCGGTGCTGCCGCCCTTGCGCTGATCGTATTTGGTGCGCTATTCTGGATCGCTCCTGTCTGGCAGTTTGGTTATGCCCCGGCTGCCTATCAGCCGCCTGTTTTGCCGGCGCAGGCTGAACCTGCACCGGAACCCACGCGGGAAGAACAGGGGCCAGTCAACATCAATACCGCTTCGGCCGAAAAGCTGATGCAGCTGCCCGGCATTGGGCAGGCAAAAGCGGAAGCCATTCTGGCGGACCGCGCGGCAAACGGTCCCTATGCAGCGCCGGAAGACCTGACCCGCGTGAAGGGAATATCCCAGCGCATGGTGCAGCAGTGGGGAAGTGATATTACCGTTGGCGGCTGACCCCACTGCCCGATGGTGGAGCTAGAAAATAAAAACTGATTTTAGCCTCGCTCAACACCCCTGAACATCCGTAAGGAGGAACCTGTTTTGGAAAACCCGTCGGAGAGCATTTTTATCAACCGGGAACTCAGCTGGCTGGATTTTGACAGCCGCGTGCTGGCCCTTGCCAAAGAAAAAAGCGTTCCCCTGGCAGAGCGCATCAAATTTGCCGCCATTTTCGGCAGCAATATGGATGAGTTTTTTATGGTGCGTGTTGGCTCGCTGTATGACCAGACGTTGCTGAAAAACAATAAGCTGGATATCGTCACCCATATGACGCCATCGGAACAGATCGCCGCCATCACCCCGCGCGTAGCCGAGCTGCAGGCAAAGTGTGATAAATACTATCAGCACTTACTTTCCGCCTTGAAGGAGAACAAGTACATCAAAGTCGATTTTGACCACCTGGACAAGCAGCAGGAGCACTACTGGAAAGCATATTTCACCTCTGAAATCCTGCCCATCCTGAGCCCGCAGGTGGTGGACCAACGCCACCCGTTCCCGTTCCTGCGCAATAAAGAAATTTATTATGCCGCCCAGTTCAACAGCAAGAATGACGGTGTATATTACGGCATTATCCCCCTCAGCGGCCAGTTTGAGCAGCTGCTGTTTATCAAAAATCCAGACGGCACCACAAGCTTTGCCTTTGCGGATGAGCTGATCGCCCATTACGCCGCCAGCATCTTTAATAAAAGCACGCTGCAGAACGCCTGTCTGTTCCGCGTGACCCGCAATGCGGATATCACGGTGGACGAGGGCATGATGGATCATGATATCGACTTCCGCGATGTGATGAGCGAGCTGCTGAAAAAGCGCCGCAAGCTGGCCGCTGTGCGCCTGCAATTCTGGCCTAGCGCTCCGCAGGAGATCGTCAAGTTCCTGCGGGACAAGCTGGTGGTCCCGGCGGACCGCTGCTATACCCAAACTTCGCCGCTGGACCCCGGGCTTTTGTTCCGCCTGGCCAGCCGCGTTTCGGCAGACAGCAACCCTGCTTTTTCCTATCCGCCAGCCCGCCCGATTCAGGCCCCCGCGGATTATGATCTGTATGCCGAAGCCCACAAACATGACGTTCTGCTCTCTTACCCGTACCAGAGCATCCGCCCGTTCATCCGCATGCTGATGAAAGCAGGTTCCGACCCGGATGTTGTCAGCATCAAAATGACCCTGTACCGCATGGCAAGCGATTCCCAGATCGTGCAGGCGCTGATCAATGCAGCGGAAAACGGCAAGGAAGTTACCGCCATGGTGGAGCTGCGCGCCCGCTTTGACGAGCAGAACAACATCGACTGGTCCAAACAGCTGGAAGAAGCTGGCTGCACGGTGTTCTATGGCTTTGATGATTACAAAGTCCATTCCAAGCTGACCCTGATCACCAGCAAAGTGAACGGCAAATACCACTACCTGACCCAGATTGGCACAGGCAACTATAACGAAAAAACCAGCGAGCTGTACACTGACCTTTCCTTCATCACCACCCGGCAGGAAATCGGCGAGGAAGCCAGCGCAGTGTTCAACAATATGGCTTTGCAACGCCTGACCAGTGAGGCCGATACCATGCTGGTGGCACCACTGCGCTTCAAGAGCGTTCTGCTGGAACAGATGGACCGCCAGATTGACCGCGCCCGCCGCGGGCTTCCGGCATCCATGATTTTGAAAAACAACTCCATCAATGACCCGCAGATCATCAACAAGATCAGCGAGGCCAGTTGCGCCGGTGTGCGGGTGGATATGATCGTGCGCGGCATCTGCTGCATCAAAGCAGGGGTGCCTGGAAAGACCGAGAACGTCCACATCCGCAGCATCGTTGGCCGCTATCTGGAACATTCCCGCATTTATTGCTTTGGTGAAGGCGAAGACATGACCATCTATATCGCCTCCGGCGACTTCCTGACCCGCAACACCGAGCGTCGTGTCGAAGTCGGCGTGCGGGTGGATGATCGTGAGATTGCCAAAAAGCTGCGTGGCATCCTCGACCTACAGCTGCGGGATACCGTCAATGCACGGGAGATGCAGCCTGATGGCATATATACCCGCGTAAAGCCCAAGCAGGGCGAGCCGCCGGTGGACAGCCAGATGGCAATGTATGGCTACTTCCAGCACGGCTTTGAAACCGCACATCCCGCCGCACCCACCAGAAAGGCTGCCGCCAAACCGGTTCAAAAGCCCAAGCGCCCCACGCCCCATCCCCACAAACCGGAAAATAAGCGCTTCCGCGGTTTTCTTGACAGCCTGTTTGGCCACAAAAAGTAACCCCCGCAAAGGCTGTTCTGCACCATTCCCGCCTGACGGCAGGGATGCCGCATCAGCCCCGGAATGATATGGAACCGCCAAAAGTAAAACGGTTAAGGAGAACATAAACGTATGAAAACCTGTGTTGTAACAGCAACCTATGGCTGCGCTCCCAACAAAGTATGGCTGTACATGACCAACCCCACCCTGAACAGCTGGAACCCGACTGTTGCTTCGGCGGAGGTTGACCTGGAAGGCATGCACATTGTTGAGAAAAACAAGGACGGCACTACCACGGATATCCACTTTGACAAGCTGGATAAGCCCCGCCGTATCAGCTGCACTTTTACCCGCGGCAAGATCCGCGGCGCTTTTACCGCCATCCTGCTGGGCAGCGCCGATTCCACCAGCCTGGAATGCACGCTGGATGTGGAAGGTCTTGGTCTGTTCGCCAAGCCGCAGAAAAAGCTGGAAGAGTATCTGGAAACCTTGCGCAAAGTACTGGGTGACTAAACCAGAATCAGATTCACAACATCTTTGGTAAATTGATAAGGCAATACCGCATAATTCTAAGTGCCGATACGGCGAGCGAGGTGCGGCAGATGCCAAGCCAAAAGCGCAGATAA
>NZ_PSQF01000152.1:0-4471 GCF_003324125.1 Subdoligranulum sp. APC924/74
TTTTGGCAACGCAGATGCCGTGCCGCAGCTGCCGGAGCGGTGCTTAAGCCGCAAGGCGGGAATTGTGCGGTGTTGCCTCAAGATAGCTCCCTACAGAGCAAGGTATCATGTGTACCAAACAGAAAAACGACCGGTGGAACAGCCAGCCCTCTGGCCGCCGCAGAGAAACGCTGCCAATGCATAAAACATGCCGCCGCGCAGTTATACTACCCCTACACAACATCAGCTCAACAACAAAAATGACAAAACAGACTGCAGAAGACCGTGCTTTTTTGATTGACAAAACAAGCGTGGCGTGATAATATGATAGCTGTACATTGCTCTATGTTTTTAACGTTGAACAGATGTTAAATACTTGTGCAATGGCAACACGGAAAAGTAGGAGAACATAGCATGAGACGGACTTTGGCAGCGCCGGGCCTTGCAGCTGTGCTGGGTATGGCATTGCTGCTGACCGCCTGCGGTAAAACAAACGCACATAACAATACGGCAGGCGAAACGGTCAGCACGGCACTGTTTGACTTTTCCATTACGGATGTCAGCCTGGTGGAAAGCTACCCCGGCATTGATATCCCGGATGGCGAATGCCTGGTGCGCATGCGCCTGAACATCAAGAACACCAGCAGCCAGACCTACACGATGTTCCTGCAGGATTTCCAAATCCAGTGGGGCGAGGGCGACAGCGATTACGGCACCTGCCTGAACGCAGTGGATGATACCATGATGCCGTATGCTTATGAGCTGACCCCCGGCCAGGAGCGCAGCGACTGGCTGATGGCTGAAATCCCCGATGGCAGCACCAGCTGCACCATTGCGTATCAGGAATACAAGACCGATGGCAGCAAAGGCGATGCCTACTTTGTGGAGGCAGCCCTGTGAGCCAGCAGTCGCGCATTCTTGCAGGGGTGTTTTGCTCCGGTATGGCGGCGGCGTTGATTGCTATGGCGGCACTGCAACTGCCCAACTGGCTGCAGCAGCGCAAGATGGTGAGCGAGAGCCCGCCGGTGGTGCAGACTGCAGAACCAGAGCAGACGCCGGAGCCGCAGGTTACCGCGGCCCCCACCGTGCAGCCCGCCGTTACCCCGGAACCGCGGGATTTTACCGCACTGCTGGAGCGTAACCCCGAAGTGATCGGCTGGATCAAGATCGATGATACCGATGTTGACCTGCCGGTGATGCAAAGAGAAGGGGACAACAGCTACTACTTAAAGCACGACCTGGATGGCAACTGGGATGACCTGGGCCTGCCATACCTGGATTATGAGTGCGATATCCAGCAAAGCCGCCATTTGATCCTGTACGGCCACAACATGGGCGTGGGGGATACGGTGCGGTTTTCCAGCCTGCAAAATTACCGCGAGCCGGAATATTATCAGGAACACCCGGTCATTGAGCTGGACAGCCTGAACGGTGGCCAGTACTACAAGATCGTGGCAGTTTATGCAATTACCACGCGCGAAAGCGATGGCGATGTGTTCCACTTTAACCAGTATGTGAACTTTGCCGATGATGCGGCAGAGCAGGAATACCTGGATGAAGTGGCCAAGCGCGCGTTTTATACCACGGGCGATTATGCCCGCGCAGACGAACGGCTTTTGACATTGTGTACCTGTACCTATGAAATGTCGGATGCCCGCCTGCTGATTATGGCACGCCCGCTGCGGGACGGGGAAACGCTGACGGCGGATGAAGTTATCATCAATCCGGACCCGCTGCTTCCAGCCCGCTGGCCGGCCGGGGCGTAAAATTTTTATTTGAATTCTGGGCACAAAGGCAACAGCAATCCGTACCTTTGCGTTTGGGATATAATTTTGGAAAGGGAGTAAAATTATGCAAAAGACGAGCAGGTTTTCGCGTCTGCTTACGCTGGTTACGGCTGTTGCCTTGGCAGTTTGTCTGCCTGTATCGGCGTATGCAGAAACCGAGACCACCGAGGAAGCTGCTGCACCCGCAGTAGTGGAGGAGACTGCACAGGACAACACCGCTGACGAAGCTGCAAGCGAAGACAGCGCTTCCTGTGTGCGCGTGGTGGATGTTACCATTTTTATGGACACCACCAAGGGCCATTTCGAGAGCGATCCCGACAATGTTGCCCTGACTTATCTGAACCGTGCCGAGTTTGAGGAGACTCCGATCACTCTGCCCACCGTTATCGCAAACGAGGGCTGGGAGTTCAAGGGCTGGGACGTTTGGGGCAAAGAGCACTTTGTCCTGGGCGCCGATGCTACTGAACTGGGCACCAGCGGCCTTGGTGCATTCCCGGTTGGCAGCCTGGTAGGCGGTATCTACCTGTACCCCATCTTTATGGAAGCTCCGAAGCCGGTTGAGCCTACTCCGACCACTCCGGTCGAGCCTACTCCGACCACTCCGGTCGAGCCTACTCCGACCACTCCGGTCGAGCCTACCCCGACCACTCCGGTCGAGCCTACCCCGACCACTCCGGTTGAGCCTACTCCGACCACTCCGGTCGAGCCTACTCCGACCACTCCGGTCGAGCCTACTCCGACCACTCCGGTCGAGCCTACCCCGACCACTCCGGTCGAGCCTACCCCGACCACTCCGGTTGAGCCTACTCCGACCACTCCGGTCGAGCCTACTCCGACCACTCCGGTCGAGCCTACTCCGACCACTCCGGTCGTGACCCCGACCGCCCCGGTTATCCCGGAGACCACTCCGACCAATACTCCGGCAAACACCCCGACTGAGGAAACCAATACCCCGGACAATACTCCGACCAACACCCCGGATGTTACCAAGTCCAACACCCCCGCTGATAACTCCAGCAAGATCATCCCGCAGACCGGCGTTTCCAGCACCAACAGCAACTCTGTTGCAGGTCTGGCCATCGTTCTGGTTGCCGCACTGGGCGGCGCTGCCGCTTACCTGTTCATCAACCGCAAGAAGCTGAACTGATAAGTGTAAAGTGATAGAGCTTTGAATTATTTAAAAACAGCCTTCGGCATTTGCCGAAGGCTGTTTTTGTGGTTGGGTAGCTTGAGCGAGCGACAACCACCAGCTAAGCTGGTGGAATAAAAACGGCTTTAGCCCTAGACAAAGAGAAACCTCCCCGTAGAATAGAGTGTGGGTTTGCCAACCACATTCTAGGAACAGAGAGGTTTCTCTTTGAAATGAAAAATAACAAAGACGTAGATAGTTTAAGCCATACGACATGGAGATGTCAATACCATGTAGTGTTTGCACCGAAATATCGGAGAATGGTGATGTTGCAAATCCGAAAGTGTACAACGGCGTGATGAGAAAACTAGAAAGGCTACAAAATGAGTGAGTTTTTGGAAACTGTAATTAAGGCTGACGCTGGGCATGTTTGGCGCGTGCTAGATGAATTTATGGATGCGCTAAAAGAAACAAAACCGGACGTGTATAGGGATTTGGTGCACGACTTGCAAAGAAAATAGGCAAATGTGTACTATAAAGTGTGTACTAACAAAAGAAAACACCGTAGATTTTAACGAATCTACGGTGTTTTCTATGGTGCGCGGTACAGGACTCGAACCTGTGACCTCCTGCACGTCAAGCAGATGCTCTACCAGCTGAGCTAACCGCGCATGTCCTTGCGACTTGTATACTATACCAAATCCAAGCAGAAAAAGCAAGCCCTTTTTTCGAAAAAAATGAAAAAATTCAGAAAATACATGAAATTGAACGCACCACCGCAAAAGAAATTTGCAAATGCGGAAGGGCTTTTCCTTGCCGCATACACGGCTTTGTGGTATACTGATACAGTTAAATGGGGATAGTGCACCCTTTTGCCGGTGCGGCGTTTCCTGAATAGATTCAAACACAGGGAAAGGGGATACTATGCGGGTTTTGGGCATCGACCCCGGCTATGCGATCGTGGGCTGGGGCGTTGTGGAATATGCAGGCAACCGTTTTACGCCCATCGCTTACGGCGCAGTGTGTACCGATAAGGACACGCCGTTTGAACAGCGCCTGATTGAAATTTATGACGGCATCAAGGATATCTGTACCCGCTATCAGCCGGAAGCACTCTCCATTGAAAAGCTGTACTACCAGCATAACCAGACGACCGTCATCGGTGTGGCGGAAGCCCGCGGGGTGATTTTGCTGGCTGCCGCGCAGTGCGGCGTGCCGATTTATGAGTACACCCCCATGCAGGTCAAGCAGGCTGTGACCGGGTATGGCAAGGCGGTAAAAAAGCAGATCCAGGAAATGATCCGCATCATGCTGCACCTGCAAACCATCCCCAAGCCGGACGATACAGCGGACGCTCTGGCCATGGCCGTAGCGCACTGTCACTGCTCCCGCAGCCGCCTGATGGGCACCGCCCCAAGATAAGGGCCGCAGGGCAAATAACCCGGCGCACGGCAACATAGAATCATAATGGTGTAAGAGCACATTTCAGGGCAACACCGCACAATTCCCGCCTAACGGCTTAAGCACCGCTCCGGCGGCTGCGGCACGGCATCTGCGTTGCCAAAATGCTCGATAA